>NZ_JBFUDR010000451.1:0-3617 GCF_056404615.1 Massilia sp. P2_C2
CGTCCGGGCCGCACCTGATGGGCCGGCAGGCGGCCGGCGCCGGCCTGCTGCGCGCCATCGCGGCCGCGCCCGGCATCGGGGCCGTGGGCTGCTTCGCCGGCGGCCAGGCCCACGCGGCCGAAGGCGAGCGCCTGTTGCGCGAATACGGCTACAAGGGGCGGGTCGAATGGATCGCCCAGGGGCGCCCGCAGGATCTGGAGCGTTACGGCACGCTCTACCACCCGGCGCCCGGCCTCGAGCGCCTCGCGTGGCGCCGGCTGGGGCTCGGCGAACGCCGCTACAGCCTGTGCGGCATCACGCACACGACGGCCAGCCACGCCGTGACGTCGAGCCTCGCGAACCTGCTCGTGGCGCCGGTGCGCAGCTGGGATGCCGTGATCTGCACGTCGCGCGTGGTGCGCGACAGCGTGCGCCGTGTGCTCGAGCGCCAGGCCGAGTACCTGAATGCGCGCCTGGGGGCCCAGCGCTTCGAGCTGCCGCAACTGCCCCTGATCCCGCTCGGCGTGCACGGTGCCGACCTGACCGTCGACGCCGCGCGCCGCGATGCCGTGCGCCAGCGCCTGGGCATCGACGCCGGCGACATCGTCTTCCTGTTCTTCGGCCGCCTGTCGTTCCACGCCAAGGCCCATCCACAGCAGATGTTCGCGGCGCTCGAACGGTCGGCGCGGAACGGCCGGCGCCTGCACCTCCTGCTGTGCGGCTGGTTCGCCAACGAGGCCACCGACAAGGCGTTCCACGAGGCGGCCGCGCAATTGTGCCCATCCGTGCGCCTTGCCGTGCTGGACGGCCGCGTGGCGGCGAACCGGCTTGACGCCAGGGCCGCGGCCGATGTCTTCATCTCGCTCGCCGACAACGTGCAGGAAACCTTCGGCCTGGCGCCGCTGGAAGCGATGGCGGCCGGGTTGCCGTGCATCGTCAGCGACTGGAATGGTTACCGCGACACCGTGCGCGACGGCGTGGATGGCTATCGCATCCCGACCGTGATGCCGGCAGCGGGCGCCGGACTTGATCTCGCGCAGCGTTACGACGATGGCGTGGACAGCTACGAGGCGTACTGCGGTCATACGAGCCAGGCGGTGGCCGTGGATGGCGCGGCGCTCGCGCAGGCGTGCGCGCGCCTCGTCGACGACGCCGGACTGCGGCGCCAGCTGGGCGAGAACGGACGCCGGCGCGTGCACGCGGAATTCGACTGGACCGTCGTGTTCGGGCGTTACCGCGCGTTGTGGCGCGAGCTCGGCGAACGGCGCCGCGCCGATGCGGCGCTGGTGCCGGCGTTGCCGGTGGCGGTGCCGGACCGGCTCGATCCGTTCGAACTGTTCGCGACGTATGCGACCGTGCACCTCACGTCGACGGCGCTGGTCGAACTCGCACCGGACGCATCGCTCGCGCTGTTGCGTCAGTATCGCGAACTCACGATCAACCGCTTCGCGCACGCGTCGCTGCCGACGCTGGAAGAGTTTGGACAGATCTTCGGATCGATCGAATCACGCCCGATGCAGGTCGACGAGCTGCTCGATGCGCTCGGACCGTGCGACCGGCCGACTTTGCTGCGCGGACTCGTGTGGCTGAGCAAGATGGACTTGCTGCGCATCAGCGCGGCGGAGCAATGATTTTGAATATCGCCTGTAAATAAAGGCGTTATACGAAATGGTAGCAAGGTAATGCGCATCGATTTGCGCGCTTGTTTTTGGAGACCGAGCAGAACGAGGAAGGAATCAAACGTTATCGCAGCGATCGTTTCGGTTGATGGTATCGCTGGTTTGCCCTGTAAAACACATGAAAAATACTGTGTGCGGGTTGCGCACTGACAAGGTTTTCGTGTACTTTACGTGATTGAATTTGTCAAAACGTGAAGACCCCGATTTTCCGGGCGTCGAACGGGAAACAAACCGATCAAAAATGGGACGCTGATTCATTCAGTATGCACGTAAGCTTAGCGAAAAGAACAAGCCGCATTGCCTGATTAATGTCGGGTATGGCGGCTTTTTCTTTTCGCGGCCCACACGGGCTGCGATGTGGACAGCGCAGTGAACCATCGGGCTTTAGTCGTTTCGGTCGTCGGCGACGACGATAGCTGAAGTACCGCGGACTTCGTGTTCCGGGAGCTGTGACGAGTGGAAACAGCTTCGATCTAGCTATACTGTATGAAAACACAGTATAGCGTAAATCGGGGATGAATGCTCGCCGGTTTTACCGGTTTATTGAAGCGCCGCAGTAGTTCGGCTGGTGCCGGATTCATTGACGCAAACGTTGAGTTTGCGCCGATGAATAATTCGCCCGACCAAGCAGACCGGGTTGGACGGGTTCAAACCATGTAGCGTAATTTCTCATCGCAGTGAAGGAGAACAGAAAATGGCAACCGCCGCGAAAAAACCAGCAGCAAAGCCGGCCGCAAAAGCCGCCACCAAACCGGCCGCAAAGGCAGCAGCAGAAAAACCTGCTACCAAAACCGTAGCCGCTAAAGCCGCTACCAAACCGGCAGCGAAAAAAGCCGCTGCGACCAAAACCGCAGCCACTAAACCGGCAGCAACTAAAACCGCCGCCAAGTCGACCGCCGCCAAACCGGCTGCGAAGAAAGCCGCAGCGTCCAAGTCGACCGCAACCAAATCGGCCGCCAAGTCGACCACCGCCGCCAAGCCGGCTGCGAAGAAGACTGCAGCGACCAAGTCGACCGCAACCAAGACCGCCGCCAAGTCGACCGCGACCAAAGCTGCGGGCAAGACCGCTGCCAAGTCGACCGCCGCCAAGCCGGCTGCGAAGAAGACTGCAGCAACCAAGTCGACCGCGACCAAAGCAGCAGGCAAGACCGCTGCCAAGTCGACCGCGACCAAAGCTGCGGGCAAGACCGCYGCCAAGTCGACSGCGACCAAAGCTGCGGGCAAGACCGCTGCCAAGTCGACCGCCGCCAAGCCGGCTGCGAAGAAGACTGCAGCAACGAAGTCGACCGCGACCAAAGCTGCAGGCAAGACCGCCGCCAAGTCGACCGCCGCCAAGCCGGCTGCCAAGAAAGCCGCTGCAACCAAGTCGACCACCGCCGCCAAGCCGGCTGCCAAGAAAGCCGCTGCAACCAAGTCGACCATCGCCGCCAAGCCGGCTGCGAAGAAGACTGCAGCGACCAAGTCGACCGCAACCAAAGCTGCAGGCAAGACCGCCGCCGCCAAGCCGGCCGCAACCAAAGGCTCGGCTTCGGCGGCGAAGACGAGCGGCAAGTCCGCTGCCACCAAGTCGACCGCGACCAAGACCGCCGCCAAGAGCGCCGCGTCCAAGCCGGCAGTGAAGCAAGCCGCCGCCAAGCCGGCCGCCAAGGCTGAAGCGAAGCCGGAGGCCGCCGCGACCGCAGCGAAGAAGCCGGCCGCCAGGAAGACCGCAACGAAGACCGTAGCGAAGGCCGAAGCCAAGCCGGAAGCCAAGGCCGAGTCGAAGGCTGAAACCAAGGCCGAGACGAAGACCGAAGCCAAGACCGACGGCAAGGACAGCACCTCGCAGGCAGGCACCCCGGCACCGGCCGCCAAGTCGGTGATCGCACCGGCAGCATGGCCGTTCCCGACCAGCAGCCGTCCGTAAGCCATTCCTGCCTGGTTCAGGCAAAATACCGCTGTGTGAGCTTTCACACAGCG
>NZ_JBFUDR010000452.1:0-3606 GCF_056404615.1 Massilia sp. P2_C2
AAACAAACAATCCTGTTTCGACATGAACGGTGCACCTGTCGCCGCCAACTTGCAAGCAAGGATACATTTTATCGCAAAGCGTCTCGGGTTCATGAAAACGATGCCGTTTAGGCAATTTTTGAACACCCATGTACCACAACCCCGCGCGGGTCCGGGACTGGATGGTCTTTTACAGGCTATAATCTCCGGTTCTGTCTCCGAAATACCGTATTCCGCTCTTTAAAGGAGCGAGAACTCCGAATAAGCGGCAGCACTGTTGGTCGGGATGCGACGCCCTCAAGCGCAGCCGTACATGTACGGCCGGCACGGGCATGGCACTCAACCATGGTGCTGCTCGCGCCGGTTTCTCGATGCTCCCCTAAAAATACTGGTTCTCGGATTCTTTCTCTTCTTTGGCTGAAATCTGTGTAAAGGGGGGTTGGGATGTCCGATCTGGCTACCCACGCCAAGCTGGCGCGTTCGCTCGCCCAGCTTCCGGTAAATGTCTACTTCGACGACGCGCTGCTGCAGCGTGAATTGCAGCAATTGTTTCTCAAGGGCCCCCGCTACGTCGGGCATGAGTTGATGGTTCCCGAAGCGGGCGATTTCGCGACCCTGAAATCGGAGAACGAGGGTCGCATGCTGGTGCGCAACGCACAGGGCATCGAATTGCTGTCGAACGTCTGCCGTCACCGCCAGGCCCTGATGTTCAATGGCCGCGGCAACGCCAGGAACATCGTCTGTCCCCTGCACCGCTGGACCTATGACCTGAAGGGCGAACTGATCGGCGCGCCGCATTTCGCGGATACGCCTTGCCTGAACCTGTCCAGGACGCCGCTGCAGAACTGGAACGGCCTGCTGTTCGAGCAGAACGGCTACAACGTGATGGACAAGCTGGGCAAATTGTCCGTGACGAAGGATCTCGATTTCTCGGGCTATATGTTCGACCACGTCGAGGTGCACGACTGCGACTACAACTGGAAGACTTTCATCGAGGTCTACCTGGAGGATTACCACGTCGAACCGTTCCACCCGGGCCTGGGCAACTTCGTCAGCTGCGACGACCTGCGCTGGGAATTCGGTCCGGACTACAGCGTCCAGACCGTGGGCGTGCATCGCGGCCTGCAAAAATCCGGTTCGCCGGCCTACAGGAAATGGCAGGAACAGGTCCTGAAGTTCAGCAACGGGCAGGCGCCGAAGTACGGGGCGATCTGGCTGACCCTGTATCCGAACATCATGGTCGAGTGGTATCCGAACGTGCTGGTCGTGTCCACCCTGTGGCCGCTGGGCCCGCAGAAGACGCGCAACGTCGTCGAGTTCTACTACCCGGAAGAATTCGTCCTGTTCGAGCGCGGATTCGTCGATGCCGAGCGCGCCGCCTACATGGAAACGTGCGTCGAGGACGACGAGATCGCCCTGCGCATGGACGCCGGCCGCAAGGCGCTGCTGGAACGCGGCGTCACCGAGGCCGGGCCTTACCAGTCGCCGATGGAAGACGGCATGCAGCACTTCCACGAATGGTATCGCAGCAGGATCGACAATATTCCTCCGGGGATGTGATGGTTAGTCTCTGATGGCCCCACTCTGGATGTTGTTCGCCAGCTTCCTGTTCGCCGCCATGGGCGCGGCAGTGAAGCTGGCTTCCTCGCTCTACTCGACCTCGGAAATCGTGATGTACCGGGGTTTCACCGGTGCCCTGCTGCTGTTCCCGATGATCCGCCTCCAGGGCGGTTCGTTCAAGACCCCGTTCCCGAAAGAGCATCTGTGGCGCAGCGTCGTCGGCGTCGTCTCGCTGTGGATGTGGTTCTTCGCGATCGGCAAGCTCCCGCTGGCCACTGCCGTCACCCTCAACTACATGGCGCCGATCTGGCTCGCCACGTATATGTTCATCACCGGCTGGTGGCGCGGCCGGGGTCTGCCGGAATGGCCGCTGGCCCTGGCGATCACGATGAGCTTTGTCGGCGTGACGCTCGTGTTGCGTCCCGCGGTCGAGACGCATGAATGGGTCGGTGGCGTCGTCGCCATCGCCTCGTCCGTGATCGCCGCGATGGCCTACCTGCAGGTGCGCCGCCTGGGCCAGATGGGCGAGCCGGAATACCGCGTCGTGTTCTACTTCTCCGTCACGATGGGCTGCGCGGGCCTCATCGGTTCGCTGCTCGGCAACGGCATGAGCACGTTCCGCCCGCAATCGTGGCACGGCATCGGCCTGCTGCTGCTGATCGCCGGCAGCGGCCTGCTCGCCCAGATCGCGATGACGCGCGCCTACCGCATCGGCAAGGTGCTCGTCGTCGCCAACCTGCAGTACACGGGCATCATCTTTTCCAGCCTGTGGGGCATGGCCCTGTGGGGCGACGTGTTCGACTGGCACGTCTGGCTGGGCATGGCCGTGATCCTCGCCTCGGGAATCGCCGCGACGTTCTACAATACGACGCGCACGGCGCGCGGCGCCGTCGTCAAGGAAACCGACCCCATCGCCAGCGAATAAGAGGAACCATGTCCATCTACACGACCCTGATCGAACCCGCCGCACTGGCCGCGCATGTCAACGACCCCAAGTGGGTGGTCGTCGACTGCCGCCACGACCTCATGAACCTCGCCGCCGGCCGCGACGCCTATGCGGCCGGCCACATCCCGGGCGCCCTCTTCGCCGACATGGAAAGCGAGCTGTCGGGTGCCAAGCGCGACGCCGCCGGCAACTTCCGCGGCCGCCATCCGCTGCCGGAGAAGGACGCGTTCATCGAACTGCTGCGCGGCTGGGGCGTCGATGCCGACACCCAGGTCGTCGCGTACGACGCGCACGGCGGCATGTTCGCCGCGCGCCTGTGGTGGATGTTGCGCTGGGTCGGCCTTGCCGCCGTCGCCGTGCTGGATGGCGGCCTGCCCGCATGGCAGGCGGCCGGCCAGCCCGTCGCCACGGATACGCCGCCCGCGCGCGCGCGCGGCAACATCGACGCCCGCCCCGCCCTCGTGACGACGGTCGACGTCGCAGCCGTGCTGCACAACGTGGAACACGGCGGCCGGACGATCGTCGACGCGCGCTCGCCGGACCGCTTCCGCGGCGAGAACGAAACGATCGACCCCGTCGGCGGCCATATCCCGGGCGCGCAGAACCGCTTTTTCAAGGACAACCTGCAGGCCGACGGCCGCTTCAAGGCACCTGAACAGCTGAAGGCGGAACTGGGCGTGGCGGTGGGCGATCCGCAGCAGGCCATCATGCAGTGCGGCTCCGGCGTGACGGCCTGCCACAATCTGCTGGCGCTGGAAGTGGCGGGGATGCCGGGTGCGGCGCTGTATCCGGGATCGTGGAGCGAATGGACGGCGGATCCGAAGCGCGCCGTCGCCACCGGCAACGCGTAGGACCTTCCTATTGCGAACCGGCGCGCCGTGCGCGCGCCGCGATCGCCTCCACCCGGCGCAGTCCGGTAGGGTGGGCACCCTGTTTAGCACAGGGACATAGGTAACACATGTCTAGAGACATGGGTGACACTACCTGGTCGTCATTTTAGCGGCGGTGAGGTCGATTTGGCCGACCTCTTTATGGCAAAAGATGATCTTTAGCACGCCGTCCTTTTCTGTCGGTCGGATGGCGACGCTTTCTTGATACAGTCCTTCGCCGACGAAGTACAC
>NZ_JBFUDR010000453.1:0-3584 GCF_056404615.1 Massilia sp. P2_C2
TCTCCTGGCGGAGAGAGGGGGATTCGAACCCCCGATAGGCTATGAACCTATACACGCTTTCCAGGCGTGCGACTTAAACCACTCATCCATCTCTCCTGATGGGTTCACGAACGCGCTTGTTCGCGAAGCCGCCTATTATAGCAAGGATTCTCGGCAGTACAAGAGCATCCTGCCATCGCATCCTGCCATCGCGTAGACCACACCCGCCCTACAGGATTGCGTCACCACAAACGTTAAGTTTTTGTTGGCCTCCATCATCACAGTGATGGTATTGTTTCCAAGATAAAACTTTTCAACAACAACCGCCGTGAAACGCAAAGTCCTCTACCTCGTCATCTTCGCCGTCGCTGCAGCCGGCGCCGCCAGTGGCACTTGGCTCGTCAACCACAAGCCGGCTCCCCAAGCGCAAGCACAAGCAAAGGAAGCCACCGCCATCGCCGCCGACCTCAAGCAGGTCCTGGCCGCCTACCGCAAGATGATCGTACTGACGCAGGACGAAGCCGGCCTGTCGACAAGCGGCCAGCAAGAGATCAACCACATCGGCCAGCAACTGTTCCACGAGAACCAGGAGCGCATCAACAAGATCGACGATGCACTGGCAAACCTGGTCGGCTCGCAGAATCCACGTCGCTTCGAGGCGATCGGCGCCCTGCTCGATTACGTCGAGTCGAACGAAGGCCTGTACGACGCCGACCGCCTCGCCTTCCGCGAGCCGATGCAATCACTGCTCGACCTCGTCGCGAAGGATTCCTCGCTGCCCGCGATCAAGCTGCACAAGCGCATCTCCGAAGACCTCGACGCGCTGGCCGAGATCGAACGCAATTACGAGAAGGAGATCCGCGCCGTGTTCGGGCGCTTCGAGACGCGCTCCATCACCCTGAAGCGCGAAAAGTGGGACGGCTACGTCGCCTACCTGAAGACGCTCTACCAGCGCGACCAGATCCTCAAGGATTACGGCGTCGTGCTGCCCTACCCGGCCAAGCCTGAGCCGACGGAACCGGGCCCGGCGCAGGACCAAGGAGCGCAGGCGCAAAAGGAAGAGGACGAGATCTTCGGCAAGGGCCTGCCGAAGAAGACGATCGTGCTCACGTTCGACGACGGTCCGCACCGCCGCTACAGCGAAGAGATCGCGGCAATCCTGAAGCAGTATGACGCGCCCGCCGTGTTCTTCAGCGTCGGCCGCAACCTCGGCACGCTCGATGCGCATGGCACCGCGCGGCTGAATGCGGGCGCGGAAGTCAGCCGCAAGCTGAAGGCGGCCGGCTATGTGCTCGCGAATCACAGCTTCACGCACGCACAGCTGTCGAAGGAGAGCGGCGACAGTCTGAAAGCCGAGATCCTCGATACGGACACGCTGCTGAAAGCCGTCGATCCGCAACGCTCCGCGCTGTTCCGCTTTCCCTACGGCGCGCGCAACAAGGAAGGCATGCATCTGCTGGCCGATGCGCACCTGAAGTCGGTCATGTGGAACATCGATTCGCTCGACTGGGCCGATCCGGTGCCCTCCTCCATCGCCGACCGCGTGCTGCACGCCGTCGAGAAGGAAGGCCGCGGCATCATCCTGTTCCACGACATCCACGAGCGCACCGTGAAGGCCCTGCCGGCGATCCTCGACCGTCTCGTCGCCGAGGGTTATCAGTTCGCCGGCTGGGACGGCACCACGTTCCGCGTGTCCGGTGGAACGAACGCCGCGCCGCCCCCCGTCGCGCGCGCGGCCGCGACGGGGTATGCGGCGTCGTGGGCGATCGTCGTCGGCGTCGACAACTATCCGAAATGGCCGCACCTGCAGTATGCCGTGCGCGATGCGGAAGGCGTCGGCCAGACGCTCGTGCAGAAGTTCGGCTTCGCGCCCGATCACGTGGTCACTTTGAAGAACGAGCAGGCCACGCGGCGCGGCATCCTCGCCGCATTCCACGATCTCGTGGGCCACGGTGGGAATAATGGACAAAATACGGGCCTGCAACCGAACGACCGCGTATTCGTGTTCTTCGCCGGCCACGGCGCCACGCGCAAGCTCAGTTCCGGCCGCGATCTCGGCTACATCGTGCCGTACGACGCCGATCCGGAGAACCTGTCCAGCGACGCCATCCCGATGACGGAAATCCAGAACATCGCCGAAAGCCTGCCCGCAAAGCACGTGCTGTTCGTGATGGATGCGTGCTACAGCGGCCTGGGACTCACGCGCGGCGGCGCCAATGCGGCCCTCCTGCGCGATAACGCGAAGCGTCTCGGCCGGCAGATGCTGACGGCGGGCGGCACGGACCAGATGGTGTCGGACGGCGGCCCGAACGGCCACTCCGTGTTCACGTGGACGCTGCTGCAGGGCCTCGGCGGCAAGGCCGACCTGAACGGCGATGGCCTCATCACGGCGACGGAATTGGCGGCGTATGTGGCGCCGGCCGTGTCCAGCGTGTCGCAGCAGACGCCCGCCTTCGGCAGCCTGCCGGGGTCGGAAGGCGGCGACTTCGTGTTCGAACTGCCCGATGAAAGCGAATTCCTGAATACGAACACGGCGCAGCTGTCGAACGATGCCATCGCCCTCAATACCAAGCTGGATGCGAAGGCGTCGGCGCCGACCGCGCCCGTCGTCGTGAAGGATTTGCAGGGCGGCGAGCAGACGATCAAGGCGCCGGCTGCGGTCCCGGTCTCGGGCCGCCAGCAGGCACAGCGCGCCAACGATCACGGCCTGCAGCTGTACAAGGAAAAGCAGTACGCGCAAGCGGAGACCCAGTTCACGGAAGCGCTGAAACTGCGGCCGAATTTCGCGCTGGCGGCAAACAATCTCGGCTTCGTGTACTACAAGCAGGAGAAGTTCGCGGAAGCCGCGCGCTGGTTCGAGAACGCCATCAAAATGGATCCGTCGCGCGCGATCGCGTACATGAACCTGGGCGACGCGTATGCGCGCGCGGGCGATGGCGACAAGGCGAAGGCGGCGTACAAGACCTATCTCGAGCTGGCGCCGAACGGCTCCGGTGCGGGATATGCGCGGGGGCAGATCGAGAAGTTATAGAATCGTCGAACGCATGGTGGACATGCATCGCRACGGGACAAACGACATCATGGACATGAAACGCATCAACGCAGGCAAACTGCGCGCCATCGGCTACGACGCGCGCGAGCGCATCCTGCGCGTGGAATTCGACGACGGCAGCGCCATCGATTACTCGGGCGTCGGCAGCGAGGTATGGCGGCGCTTTTCGACGTCGGGCGCGGCCTGGAGTTTTTATCGGGACAATATCGAGGAAGAGTTTGCGGGCAAGCGCGGGCGCGCGGCGGTGGACAGCAAGCGGGCCGAGTTGGACGCGTTGTTCGGCGGCGGCGAAGCGCCGAAGAAGCCGAATCCGCTTGATGCGCTATTCAAACAACCCGACAAGTAGACAGAATGTATTGACCTACCAACCTCAACGGACGCGGGTTACGCTGAGGGTTGGTGAACCTTTCGGCGCAGAGCCGCAATTGAGGAGGTAGGTCATGAACGAGTTTAGCAAATATGTAGGCCTGGATGTCCATAAGGCGACGATCGCTGTCTCGATTGCGGACAGTGCCGGTGGCGATCCACGTTTCTACGGCGAGATAGCCAACAC
>NZ_JBFUDR010000454.1:0-3581 GCF_056404615.1 Massilia sp. P2_C2
GTAACGTGTTGCCCGGTTTGCGGCAAGTAGAGTTCTACACACTTTCTGTGGATAAAAGTGTGAGCAAGGCCGTCTTCTTGCGCTAAGCACCTTGATTCTTAAAGGATATTTTTCCGTGCGTAAAAAGAGGGCACCACTCTATCGATTTCCTGAACGCAATTTATTCTCATACGTTGTAGGACGGCTCGGGATGTAGTTGCCCACAATTTCTGTGGATAAATTTGTGAGAAATCACCCATCTCAACAGTAAGCTTTTGATTTTACTCAGAAAAATTTCCAAGTCCAAAAAATAGGCAGTGTTGAGCACGACTACAGCAGGTACGATCACCCTGCCGTTCTGCACATTTTTTGTGGACAAAATTGTGCGCAAGCGCAAAAACTAGCTATCAAACAATTGATTTGTAAAGGAAAAATCCTATCGCTCAATTTTTGGGCATTGTGGACTTATCCGGGAGGCGAGGACTCTCCCTGCTGGCCATTCAGCGTCCCGCCGTGCTCACCGTGCGGTAACCCATGCATGCCGTCCCTGTGCGCCGTCGCTGAAGACGGGATTTTTCACACAAACTGTGGAAAAGGATGTGAGCAAGCGCGTCATTTGCAGATTAACCCTTTGATTCAAATCAAACTTTATGGCCAAGCTCAATTTTTAGGCAGGTTGGACTTGTACACAGCCAAGGCGCCGCAAACGGTTGCGCAAAGGGGCGCGACAGCCATCTGCGGTATAGTCCCGTCCTCCGGGCGCATCCTCTTGTACACAGTTCAAGTCACCCTCTGGACATCGCCCTGTGCATTCTTCACAAATTTTGTGGAAAAGATTGTGAGCAATGCCCTTGCTTCGTATCAAAGCTGTTGAATTTGAAAGGATTTTTTGCTGTGCAGGTTTTTTAGGCAGCCGTCGCCGCGTGGCCAAGCATGCGTTGGCGACAGGGTGCGACGCTCGTCTGTTCACATAAACTGTGGAAAACGATGTGAGCAAGGAACGTGACAGCCCCCTAAGTGTTTGATTGCTCTAGGAAAATATATGCATGCTGAATTTATGAGCAGGGAGCTTATCCACTTTCGCACACATTCTGTGGATAAGATTGTGGCCAAGTACTCGAAGATGCACCCAAGCCATTGATCCGTAAGGCAAATTGATTGCTGCATCGAAATAATGCAGCAACGGTTTACCTTAAAAATCAGTAAGTTACAAAAACTACTTGTTGTTTTACAGCAGATATGCCATAAGCTGCGCGCAACCATGTTTTTGTGGACAGTTCAAACCAGCTCACCCATATGTTCCCCATCGAAGACGCCGATCCGGCCTACGCCGCCCCACCCGTGCTGACCGTCACGGCCCTCAACCAGCAGGTCGCGCGGCTGCTGGAACGCACGTTTCCCCTCGTCTGGATCGGGGGCGAGATCTCGAATTTCACGCGCGCGGCATCCGGTCACTGGTATTTCACGCTGAAGGACGATGCGGCCCAGGTGCGGGCCGTCATGTTCCGTGGCCGCGCCCAGTACGCCGGCTTCACGCCGCGCGAGGGCGACAAGGTCGAGGTGCGCGCGCTCGTCACCCTGTACGGCGCGCGCGGCGATTACCAGATCAATGTCGAGGCGATCCGCCGTGCCGGCGTCGGCGCGCTGTACGAAGCGTTCATGCGCCTGAAGGAAAAGCTCGGGGCCGAAGGACTGTTCGACGAGGCGCGCAAGCGGCCGCTGCCACTGTTCGCGCGCACCATCGGCATCGTGACGAGCCCGCAGGCGGCCGCGCTGCGCGACGTGCTCACGGCGCTGCAACGCCGCGCGCCGCACGTCCGCATCGTGCTCTACCCGGCGCCCGTGCAGGGCCAGCTGGCCGCGCAGAAGATCGCCGAAGCCATCGCCATCGCCTCGCACCGGTGCGAGGTCGACGTCCTGATCGTATGCCGCGGCGGCGGCTCGATCGAGGATTTATGGAGCTTCAACGAGGAAGCCGTCGCGCGCGCGATCGCCGCGTGCAGCATGCCCGTGATCTCGGGCGTGGGCCACGAGACCGATTTCACCATCGCCGACTTCGCCGCCGACCTGCGCGCCGCCACCCCGACGGCCGCCGCCGAGCTGGCCGCGACGGCCCGGGCCGACTGGCTGGCGTCGCTGCAGGCGGACGCGGGCGACCTGCGCCGCGCCATGGACCGTATCCTGTCCAATGCCAGCCAGGGCCTCGACAACCTGTCGCGCCGCCTCCTGAGCCCATCGAGCCAGATCGTCCACCAGCGCGTGAAACTTCTCGCCATGGCCAGCAGTCTCACGCATGCCGTGCGCACGCCCGTGAACCGCCAGGGCGTGCTGCTGGCGCAATTGCAGCAGCGCTGGGCCCGCCATCGTCCGGACTGGAGCGGCCTGCGCACGCGGCTGGAATCGGACCGGCGCCACCTCGTGGCGAGCGTCGGCAACCAGTTGCGCGCGCGCCGCGAGGCGTTGAGCGCACTGGCCGCGCAACTCGAACTGCTGAACCCGCAACGCACGCTGGAGCGCGGCTACGCCATCGTCAGCAATGCCARGGGCAAGGTGCTGCACGCGCCGGGCCAGATCAAGCCGCGCGACGTGCTGCGCATTCGCCTGGCCGAGGGCAGCGCGGAAGTCAGCGTGGCCGGCGTGCAGGACTTACTGGAATGACAGGGGACCTCGAAAAACCGTCGCGAGCGGCGGCAATGTTGTTCGAGAAGCGCAGCTGTACGAGTAGTACAGCGAGCATCGCAGGACAACAGTGCAATGCGCAGCAGGTTTTTCGACGTTCCCGACAATCTGGAATATTCGCAAAGCTATATCTGCAACCTTTACGCATCCGGTTTAGAATAAGCGCCCGAATTGCTGTACCGCAGAGACTTTGAACGAGTCTCCCGTCAACTCACTAAGGAACAAGACATGGAACATACCCTGCCCCCACTGCCGTACGCGAAAGATGCCCTGCAGCCGCACATCTCGGCCGAGACGCTGGAATACCACTACGGCAAGCACCATCAGGCCTACGTCACGAACCTGAACAACCTGATCAAGGGCACCGAGTTCGAAAACCTGTCGCTGGAAGAGATCATCAAGAAATCKCAGGGCGGCGTCTTCAATAACTCGGCCCAGGTGTGGAACCACACCTTCTTCTGGAACTGCATGACCCCGAACGGCGGCGGCGCACCGACCGGTCCGGTCGCCGACGCGATCAACGCCAAGTGGGGTTCGTTCGACAAGTTCAAGGAAGAGTTCCAGAAATCGGCCGTCGGCAACTTCGGTTCGGGCTGGACCTGGCTGGTGAAAAAGACGGACGGCACCGTCGACATYGTCAACACCTCGAACGCAGCCACCCCGCTGACGACCGAGAACAAGCCGCTGCTGACCTGCGACGTCTGGGAGCACGCCTACTACATCGACTACCGCAACGCCCGTCCGAAGTTCGTCGAGGCATGGTGGAACGTCGTCAACTGGGGCTTCGTGAACCAGAACTTCGCCTGAGCACACACCTGTGTTTCGTCATAATTAAGTTCGGACAACTTAATAAAGATCGGAACATCACGCAAACCCAGARGAACGCCGATCTAATATAGTCGGAACACTCCTCTGGTCTAAAC
>NZ_JBFUDR010000455.1:0-3568 GCF_056404615.1 Massilia sp. P2_C2
TGATCCGTTGAAAGGCATGCTCGCCAATTTCCTGTACGGCGTGGCCCGCAACCTCGTCCTGAGTCACGCGCGCCAGAACCGTCGCTGGGTGCAGCCGACCGGCGCGGATGACGAGGACGATGGCCCGGAGTGGGTCGACCCGGCGGCGGGGCCGTTGGCGAGGCTGCTCGACGATGAGGCGGTCGAGCACCTGCGGCACGCACTCGCGGGCCTGGCGCCGCATTACCGGGACGTCGTGATCTTGTTCGAGCTGCACGAAAAGTCGTATCAGGAAATTGCCCAGATCTGCCAACTGGAGATCGGCACCGTACGGTCGCGCCTGTCGCGTGGCCGTGCCGCCCTGGCGAAGGCGCTCGCGCCGTACCGGGCTAACGCAAAGGACATCGTATGAACATGTTCGATTTTGAGGACGATCACAACAACGGCAATAGCAATGGCCGGGCACCGGAATGGGAGGCTGCGCGCAGCACGCTCGCGCAGGCGGCGCCGCCGGACCACGTGGAGCAGGCCTTGCTGCGCGCTTTCGCCAAACGCCACGCGCCGCGGCCGTGGTACCGCCGGTGGGATATTGATGCGGTCGCATCCTGGGCCGGCATCGGCGCGGCGGGGTGTGCGCTGGCCATCGTCGGCATGAGCCTGCTGCCCACGGCGTCGCCATCGCCCCATGTCGTGCGTGTGCTGGCCTCGGCCGACGTCGGGTTCGTGTCGATCGTGCCCCCGGAGCGCATGGCGGCTGCAGTCAATCCCCAGCTGAAGCAGGCGGACATACCGCGCTCAGCCCTGGTGCAGATGGGTATTCCGATCGTTGCGGACGCGCCGAACGAACTGGTGCATGCCGAATTGATGGTGGCGGCTACCGGCGAGCCGCTGGCGATACGGCTGGCCGTGAACTGAGTCTTCATTTTTGATTTTTTCCAAGGAGGAGTTATGAAACGGACTTTGATGTCCGCTGGCCTCGCTTTGCTTGCGCTGGCGCCGGCAGCTTATGCGCAGCAGGGCGGCGGGGCAGCCGTGCCGGCGAATGAGGCGCTGGAAGTGATGCTGCTGCGGATCAGCGCATCGTCCCGCTGCACCGACGGGTGCGCGGTGCGCGGTCTGCCGTATTCCGCCGAGCGCGTGACGGAATCGGTGCGGGTACTGGCCGACGGTAACCGTATCGTCCAGCGCAATACGGAAAAAGTGTATCGGGATTCCGATGGGCGCACCCGGGTGGAATCGGAATGGCAGGGCAAAACCCTGGTGCAAATCCAGGATCCGGTTGCGGGCATGAGCTACCGCCTGTACCCGGAAACGAAAACGGGCTACCGGATGGCCATCGCGGCGCCGGCGCCCGCCGCCAGCACGCCCGGCACGGCGGTGACCGGGTCTGCGGCTGCCGCACCGGACGCCGCCAGGGTGGCCGAGCAACTGGCACCGGCGTTGCCCGTCGCGGGCGCCACGACCCAGTCGCGTTCGCTCGGCACGAAGCAGATCGACGGCATGACGGCCGAGGGGGGGCAGGCCACGGTCACTGTCCCGGCGGGGGCGGCCGGTAACGTCCGGCCGATGGTGACCACGAATGAAACGTGGTATGCGCGCGACCTGCGCATCTCGGTCCTGACCAAAACGAACAACCCGTTCGCCGGTGAAAGCGTGACGCGTGTGCAGAATCTGTCGCGCCTCGAGCCGCCGACGGCCCTGTTTGCTGTACCGGCAGATTACACGGTGCGCGAGATCGTGCGCCGCTGACATTTACCAAAATAAATATACCTCACACGAAAGGAAAGACCATGAAAGTTTCCGCGATACTGTTCAGCCTGCTGGTCGCGTGCCAGGCCCTGCCGGTAGCGATGCACTCGGCCGCCGCGCAATCCGAAGCCATGACGAACGTCGACATGAACGAAGTACAGCGAGCGCAATTTGCCGACCAATTTGGTCCGGAGCGCCTCCGCAACGAGTACAACGCTGCGGTTGTGAAGGCCAGCCAACCCGCCGGCAAGCGGCAGGCGTACACCTACGATTTCGTCGTGGACATGAACATGGCGCTCGCCGGTGGGAACTCGATGAAGACACAAACCAAGTCGTCGTATGCCTACGACAAGGACGGCCGCATGCGCACCACGTCGTCGATGGCTGGCCTGGAGCGCATCATCGTTGCCGATCCGACGACGCAGACTGTGTACCTCGTCTGCCCGGAGCGCAAGGAGGTCTTGCGCATGGCGGGCACGGCCCTGGTGTCCCCTCCGGGCACGGCGCCGGCATGGAAAATGCCCGACGTCGACAACTCCGGCACAAGCACCGATCTTGGCGAGAAGACGATCGCCGGCGTCAAGGCGAGGGGAACCAGGTTTGAAAAAACCATTCCCGCTGGCGCCCAAGGCAACGACAAGCCGTTGGTCCGTACGTCTGAAACCTGGTATTCCTTCGACCTGGTAACCCTCATGTATTCCCATGTTCATACGCCGGAGTTTGGTGATATCGTCATGAGCGTCGAAAACCTGAAGTTCGGCGACATTCCGGCGTCCACGTTCGCCTTGCCGGAAGGTTATGCGATCCGCGATATCGCGCTCGCCAAAAACGAAGCGAAATAAGGAAGCCATCCGCCAGGATTGCATGAATGATCACAGCATGGCAGCATGACGTGTCATTCTTATCAGGAATATTCATGCAATTCTCGCTTCGTCTTGCCGTCTGCGTCTTTCTTGTGGGATGCGCCACCAGCGCCGCCGGCCAGACATCGGCGCCGGCCGCCGAGCGTCCCGCCACGACGTTCCCGTACACGCCGGGCCTGGACCTGACGTCGATGGACCGCAATGCCGACCCGTGCGTCGACTTTTACCAGTACGCGTGCGGCGGCTGGATGAAGAACAATCCGATCCCGGCCGACCAGGCGCGCTGGGGTGTGTATGGCAAGCTGGCGCAGGACAACCGGCGCTACCTGTGGGGCATCCTCGAAGATCTGTCGAAGCGCCAGGAAGGCCGCAATGCGAACCAGCAGAAGATCGGCGATTACTTCGGCGCCTGCATGGACGAGAAGACCGTCGAGGAACGGGGCGCCGCGCCGCTGAAGCCTTACTTCGACGAGATCGCGACGCTGCGCTCGAACCGCGACCTGCCGCGCGTGCTGGCGCGCCTGCACCTGGCGCTGGCCGATCCGGGCCTGTACTTCGCCTTTTCGTCGAGCCAGGACTTCGCCGATTCCTCGCGCGTGATCGCGTTCGCGTTCGCCGGCGGCCTGGGCCTGCCGGACCGCGACGCCTACCTCAAGACGGACGCGAAGTCGAAAGAGATCCGCGCGAAGTACGTGACGCACATCGCGAACATGTTCCGGCTGTTGGGCGACGCGCCGGCAGAGGCGCAGCGCAACGCCGCGCGCGTGATGCAGATGGAGACGACGCTGGCGAAGGCATCGCTGTCGACCGTGGACAAGCGCGATCCGTATAAACTGTTTCACAAGGTCGATGCAAAGGGCCTGCAGGCGCTCATGCCGGGCTTCGACTGGCACGCCTACCTGGACGAACTGGGGCAGGGCGCGCAGGCCACGTTCAACGTCACGGAACCTGCGTTCTTCAAGGCGCTCGGCAAGTTG
>NZ_JBFUDR010000456.1:0-3566 GCF_056404615.1 Massilia sp. P2_C2
GCGTGCTGTTCGACAGCCATGGCAGCAGCCAGCCATGGCAGCAGCGCAAATCCGGCGCCACCGCTGGCCGGCCGCGACGCGAATTTTTCGACAACGTTTTCACTGGATTTCCACGGTCGTACCTGGACGACGGTTTACTCGGCGCCGAAGACCGCGCTGTACACGGAATTCGACACGTATTATCCGAAGCTGATGATGGCGTTCGGCTTCCTCGGCTCGGTCCTGCTGTAYGCCCTGTTGCATACGCTGACTTCATCGCGCCGCGCCGCCCTCGCGCTCGCGCAGGAAATGACGAGCGAACTGCGCGAGAGCCAGACCAGGCTGCAGSTGTCGCACCAGAAGCTCAGGCGCCTGGCCGACCATGCCTACCAGATCAAGGAAATGGAGCGCAAGCGCATCGCGCGCGAGATCCACGACGACCTCGGCCAGAGCCTGCTGGCGCTGCGCATCGAAGCCGAACTGCTGGCCGGACGCACGAAGGGCACGCACAGCCACCTGCACAAGCGCGCCCGCGCCACCCTGCTGCAGATCGATACGACGATCAAGAGCGTGCGCCAGATCATCAACGACCTGCGCCCGACCGTGCTCGACCTCGGGCTGTCCGCGGCCGTCGAATGGCAGGTCAACCAGTTCCAGCGGCGCACGGGCATCCAGTGCGAGGTGCAGGACGACCATGGCGAGATCGCCCTGCCCGACCACTGCGCCACGGCCTTCTTCCGMATCCTGCAGGAATCGCTCACGAACATCGTGCGGCACGCCAACGCGACGCGCGTGAAGGTGGAGCTGCGCCTGAACGGCGGCTGGCTGTCGCTGACGGTGCGCGACAACGGTTGCGGCCTGCCGCCTGGCGGGCGCAACAAATACGGTTCATTCGGTCTGGTGGGCATCGAGGAGCGCATCGTGATCCTCGGGGGCACCTGCGCCGTGTTCAGCGAGCCGGACGGCGGCACGACCGTGATGGTGTCGGCACCCGTCATGGGAGGATTGACGCAGCCGATCCCCGAACCATTCAAGCATGGCCAGGGTTCGCCCCTGATCTGAATCCGCGCACTTCCAGCCTCTCGCCCGCTCCGCAACGGGCGGCCAGGTCGCCTTTCCGACCTCGCTTCTCTCCCAGGTCGGCACTACCCCATCAAATCGTCACTGCATAGCCATTCAGGCAACAAATGTTGTTTGTTTGATAAATATCAATATCACAACTAATTGCCTCAGCTACATTGATCACATGTAAGACACATCTGCAAATCCGACAGTGTGTTGCCGTAGGTCATCGCATGAAGCACGCAAATATTGTAGCCGGCATTTGATTTATCGCACAACCATAACTTGAGATAGCAGTACTCAACCAATCAATGAGGACAACCATGAACGCCAACGACCTGTTTAAAGCTGTGACGCAACTCGACCTGGAACCGATCAAGATGAAACTGATGCATGTGGAATCGGGCGAAGGCTGGAGCCTGGAAAAGGCCAATGCCGTCGAAAAGGAATACCGCCGCTTCCTGTGCCTGATGAAGATCTACCCGGACGAGGACACCGCGCCGCTGGTCGACGTCGACACGTTCTGGCACTACCACATCCTCGACACGATGAAATACGCCGCCGATTGCGAGCAGGTGTTCGGCTACTTCCTGCACCACTATCCGTACGTCGGCATGCGCGGCGGGGACGATGAGCAATTCCGCCTGGACAGCGGCGAGCGCATGCGCGAACTGTACGAAGCCACCTTCGGCGAAGCCTATCCGGGCATGGCAGCACGGAGCGAAGATGGAGCGCACACGGGCTATTGCGCCGGGCCACGCGTCAGGGCGCAAGCCGCTCGTGGCGAGGGCGCCGTGGCGGCCACCGCGTACTGCGCCGGCCCCCGTGTCGAAACGGCCTATTGTGCCGGGCCGCGCATCAAGGTGCAGGCCGCCCGTGGCGAGGGCGCCGTGGCAGCCACCGCGTACTGCGCCGGCCCCCGTGTCGAAACGGCCTATTGCGCCGGGCCGCGCGTCAAGGCGCAGGCCGCCCGTAGCGAGGGCGCCGTGGCGGCCACCGCGTACTGCGCCGGTCCCCGTGTCGAACCCGCCTATTGCGCCGGGCCGCGCATCCGACCAGCCGGACCTCAGGCGGATACGCCCCGCGCCGACAGCATCCCGGCCGCGCTGTCCGCCTGACGATCTATCCGGGGCAGACTGTCTTGCCGGCTACAGTCGCCCCACGCTGACAAACCTGCCCGCTCGCAAGCGGGCTTTTTCGTTTCCCGGCGCCTGCGATATATATCGATTGCATAAGAGAACAACTCTTCGAACTGCTAGGTACAGCCGGAGCGCAAGACAAGTATTTTACAAAAATTAACATTGCATGCTCGACAGCGCCGGAACACATCTTGAGAGACGTATTTTCATGGCAACAACACTGAGAGATGCGTTTTCGGTCACGCGGTTCTCGTTCTGGGCAGGCGCCCTGCTGTCCTCGCTGGTCGGCAGCGTGCTGTACATGATCACGACCCATTCGATCGAAGGCGACGCCGAGGCGCGCTTCGTCAACCATGCGAAACACGCGCAAAGCGTCATCAGCGTCCGATTGAAATCGTATACCGACCTGCTGCGCGCTGCGGGCAGCATGTTGCAGAGCACGGACATCATGACGCACCGCCGGTTCCACGAATACGTGCTCGGCCTGAACCTGCCGCGCAATTATCCGGCCGTCGACAGCATGAATTTCGCCGTCTACGTCACCGAAGCCGACAGGGAAGCCTTCATGGACGACCTGCGCGAGGAAATGTCGCACCATCTCGGCAAGGGTGCGACGCTGGAGATCTCGCCGCCGGGCGTCCGGCCCGACTATCTGCCGATCGCCTACTTCGAACCCGACCCGAAAAATCCGGCGCTGTATGGGATCGACCTGGCGACCAATCGCTACTTCAACAAGCAACTGATGGCAGCGCGCGACAATGCGACGCTGTACGCGGCCGGCACGCCGATTCCCGCGCTGTCCACGCCGAACAACATCTTCCTCGGCATGCGCACGCCGGTCTACCAGTTCGGCTTGCCGCTCGACACCGTGGAGCATCGCCGGGCGGCCTACGCCGGCTCGCTCGGGATCGCGTTCAACATGCCCAAACTGCTGCATGGCGTGATCGACGAGATCCCGATCAAGGGCCTGCGCATGACCCTGTACGATACCGGCCCCGGCACCGACACCTACGGCCGGGATACCAGCGGCCGCCCGCTCGCACTGTTCGACAGCCGCGGCACCGCCGGCAATCCCACGCCTGCCCTCGACAGCGGCGACGACGTATTCACTACCACGCTGCCGCTGGATTTCAACGGACGCCCCTGGAAGACCGTCTACAGTGTCCGCAAATCCGCGCTGTACACGGAATTCGACACCTATTATCCGAAGCTGATGATGGCGTTCGGCTTCCTCGGCTCGGTCCTGCTGTATGCCCTGTTGCATACGCTGACTTCATCGCGCCGCGCCGCCCTCGCGCTCGCGCAGGAAATGACGAGCGAACTGCGCGAGAGCCAGACCAGGCTGCAGGTGTCGCACCAGAAGCTCAGGCGCCTGGCCGACCATGC
>NZ_JBFUDR010000457.1:0-3555 GCF_056404615.1 Massilia sp. P2_C2
GCCCTGGATGAGCAAGGGCCTGGTCATGGGCTCCATCATGGTCGGCATCGACCAGATCGTGTTCAAGGGCAAGGCGCCGTGGACCCTGCACCACAATCACGCGGACCACGAATGCCTGCGCCCGGCATCCGATTTCCAGCCCATCGTCTATCCGAAGCCGGACGGCAAGCTGACGTTCGACCGCCTGTCCTCGGTGTTCATCTCGAACACGAACCATGCGGAAGACCAGCCCGTGCATCTGACGTTGAAGAACCCGAACGTGCCGGTCGAGGTGAACCTGGCGAAGTTCGCGGGTCCGGAGCAGCGCTACTGCCCGGCGGGCGTGTACGAATTCGTGAAGACGGATGACGCATCTAACCCTGGCGGCGAGCGCCTCCAGATCAATGCGCAGAATTGCGTGCACTGCAAGACCTGCGACATCAAGGACCCGACGCAGAACATCGTGTGGGTCACGCCGGAAGGCGGCGGCGGGCCGAACTACCCGAACATGTGATGCTCGAACGGCGCTGCGGCGCCGTTTTCGTTTGTCAGTACATCCTTCGGCCATGCTTGCCGAAATTGTGTCCCGTGACGATCAGCGAGCTCTCCACGAGCGTGGACAGGCCCAGCAGCAATTGCACGAGCTTGTCGTCCGGCAGCACCCAGATATTGCCGGCCGGCTGTTCGGCGCCCGTCGCGGCCATGATCAATGGCGCGACCCAGCCTGCATCCGGTTCGACGTCGAGGATGACGGCATCCGCCGCCGTGTGCATGTAGATGTCGCCGCCGGGCGCGAGGCGGAAGCGCACGCCGACGCCCGTCTCCTGCGGCTTGACGAGTTCCTGCATCGTGCGGTTGTGTTCGTCGATCCACAGCTCGACGTCCTGCGGCGTCTCGAGCGGCGTCCACGGGACGGGACGGAAACGGGGACGATCGCTGGCGGTCGCGTCGGAATTCGGGTTGGCGTCGGATGTCATGAGTCTGGTCGATCAGGCTTGAGGAAGTACATGCGGACCGCATGCGGCGCGTATGCTAAGGCATCAGGCCACGAGTGTCACGAGCTTTGCAGCGACGGCATCGCCATCGATGCGCAACTCGGCGGCCGCAATCGGCAGGCTGAAGCGGCGCCGGCCGGCGCTGCCCGGGTTCACGTACAGCACGCCCTCGCGCTCGACGCAGGCCGGGCGGTGCGAGTGGCCGGACACCACGACCCGCACCCCGGCCGCGCGCGGATCGATGGCGAGTTGCTTCAGGTCGTGGATGGCGTACAGCGCCACGGGACCGAAGTCGACGCGGGCCGTTTCCGGAATCGCGCGCGCCCACGGGGCCGTGTCATTGTTGCCGCGCACGACCGTCAGCGGCGCGATGGCCGCCAGGCGCTCGAGGATCTCCGGGCCGCCGATGTCGCCACCATGGACGATGTGGTCGGCACCAGCGAGGAAATCCAGCGCCTCCGGCCGCAGCAGGCCATGCGTGTCGGAAATCAGGCCGATCCGCATGCATCAATGATGGTGACGGCTCAGCTTGGTCGCCGTATAGATCGAATACAGGGCCGCCAGGCCGACGACGACGTACACGACGCGGCTGGCCGGGCTGCCGGCGCCGAACAGCGTGGCGACGACGTCCACGTCGAACAGACCCACCATCGCCCAGTTCAGGCCGCCGATGATCAGCAGGGCCATCGCGAGATAGTCGAGTCCGGTCATTACCGTCGTGCCCTCGCGCACGGAAGCGCGGCGTTCCGGCAGGTGCCGGCGTTCCATCGTGGGTGCGTTCATGGTTGCCATCATGTCCTCCTTCAGGGAAAGATTTGATCCGACCCGGCGCATGCCGTTCAATCAAGATAGCAAAAACGCAGGAGGTCTGCGCCGCTTATCCGTCCAGGAACCGGCGGCGCGACCGGACGCTCAGCCCTTCCAGGTGCGGTTCAGGCCGGTATCCGTGTGGATCCAGCCGCCCCTGGGGCCGGAGCGGTAGTAGAAGCCGACGCCGCCCTTGCGGAAGCTCTTCACGAGCCCGCCCAGCACTTCCTCGGTGAGGCCGGCGATGCGGACGTCGGCCGCCTTGCCGGACATGTGCAGCGACTGGCGCGCGGCCGGCACGCCCTGTTCGATCAGGCGGTTGTTGGAGGCCGGCGTACGGTAGCCGGACAGGATCTCGAGCGGACGGTCGAGGCCGTAGCGCGCGACGAAGGCCTGCGAGGCCCACAAGGTCTCGATCAGTTTCGGGTCGATGGGGATGGCCGCCTTGCCGTTCACGTCGCGCAACAGATGGCACAGTTCCTGGTAGGCGGAGTCGATCACCTCGCCATCCTTCCAGTACATGACACTGGCCTTCTCGCCGCTGGCCGGACGGATCACGGAGAGCGTGCGCGGCTTGACCCAGAAGTCGATGTCGACGACCTGGGCATCGAACAGATCGGGAGGCGGTTCCATCTCGGTGCTCGGGGCGTCGAGCTGGTCGCGGTTGCTCGCTGGTGCCGCGTGCGCGTCGAGCAGCGGGACGGCGACGAGTCCCAGCGCGGTCAGGCGCAAGCCTTGGTGTAGAAAATCTCTGCGGGAAGCCATAACAAACTCATCATTGCAACCCGCGTACTATAGCGCAAGCGCCCCGCCGAAAAAAGATGAGTTCACGTCGCGTAATGTTACACAACGATACAGACATGGCGCAGCTCATTGGCTGCAATTGCAAAATCTCTTACGTGCCGGCACCGTTTCGGCGTCGAGTTGTTTCCACAGGAAGTCGCATTCGAGACCGAAACAGGCCTTGTCCTTGCCGGCGTTGACATACCCGAGGCGTTCGAAAAAGCCGCTGGCGGATCCCGGGCTCTGCATGTGCACCTTGCGGATATTCCACGCCCGCGCCTGCCCTTCCAGCGCGCAGACGAGCGCCCGCCCGACGCCATTACGCAACAGGTCCGGCCGGACATAGCACAAGGCCACCTTGCCGGCCTGGTTCAGCAGCGCGAGCCCGACCACCTCCCGCCTGCCCTTTTCCTCGCGTTCTGCCACGACGACAAAGTTGCTGGGCGACGACAGCCAGCCAAGCACATTCCGGGTCGTCTTGTTGCCAAGCCAGGCCTGCAGGATCTCGGGACGGCCGCCGTAATCCCGCACGCAGCCCTCCTCGATCGAACGGCGCAGCAGCCCGCAGGCCGCCGGCGCATCATTCGGTGTTGCCTGGCGAATGTCGATACCCATGGTTTTCAGCGTCAACCTCGAACAAACGGTGATTCAATAGGCCGGAGGCCGGAGGCCGGCCCAACAGCAGAAGGCCGGACTATAACCTAAAGACGATTTGCCTGCTTTGGACGGACCGGAAACGTATGCATGGGACATAGTGCGTCTAAGCATATGATAAAAATATGCTTTCGTTTTGTTATTTTTTAACCGATCATGATTCACCCAAGAGAGGTTTAATAAGGAAAAACCATATGGCGATCCCATCCGTTTCCTCGCTGCGCCAGGCACTGCTGGCGCTGGCATTTGGCAGTGCCGTGCTACCATTCACCGCACATGCCGCCGACGTCGAACTGCTGAACGTGTCGTACGACGTGGCGCGCGAACTGTACAAGGA
>NZ_JBFUDR010000458.1:0-3540 GCF_056404615.1 Massilia sp. P2_C2
GCGGCGAGCGCCGGCCGCCGGTCGCGCCGCGCGGAGATGCGCCGAAGGGCCGCGTGATCGAAGTGGCGCCGCGCCGCAATGCGCGTGGCGGCGACCGCAACGAGCGCCGCGGCGAGCCGGCGCCGTTCACGCCGCCGCCGTCCAGGGCGAAGGCTGGGATCCTGTCGACCATCAAATCCAAGCCGAAGGCAGGGCGCAAATAAGCCGCAAATTCGGGGTCAGAGCACTTTTTGCGCAAATATCCTAGGGCCAACTTTGGCCATTGATGTCATCCCTTCGACGGAACATGCCGATACCTCGTCTCGCAGTGCGCACGGTGCACGGCGCAGACGAGCATGCTTTGGCAACATGTCACCAAAAAGTGCTCTGACCCCGAATTTTTAGACGCTCAGGTCGGCACTCGCCTGCTTCTCACGCAACGCCCGCGCGTACCGATGCCGCGCCCGCAGCCGCGGATTGGTCATCAGCCGCCCCATGGTCTCGCCGATCACCATCACGACGCCCAGCAGCGGCAGCACGAGCATCAGGCCGGCCACGCCGGACAGCGCGCCGCCGATGAAGATCATCAGCACGGTGACCAATGGGTGGATGTGCAGGCTGCGGCCCAGGGTCAGCGGCATGAAGACGAAGTCGTCCAGCAGGCGCGCCAGGATGAAGACGACGATCGCGCCATAGGCGATCAGCGGGTTGCTCGGGGCGTCGGTGGCGGCGACGACCACGACCATCATGCAGCCCACCACCGAGCCGACGAACGGCACCCAGGCCAGCAGCGCGGAAATGAAACCCAGCAGCAGCGGCGACGAGACGCCGATCACCCACAGGCCGAAGCCGAGCACGATGGTGTCCAGTACGGTCAGCTTCAATAATCCTTCGAAATAGCGGCGCGCGGTCTGGTCGACCTGGTGCAGCAGGAACAGGGTGCGTTCGAAATAGGCGTTCGGCACGGCGCGGGCGAGGAATTTCTTGAAGCGCAGCCCATCGCGCAGGAAGAAGAAGGCGAGGAACGGCGCCAGCAACAGCGACGGCAGCCAGCCGGCCGCGCCCAGCAGGAAGGACGTCAGGTGGCGTTGGGCGAAGTTGTCGGTATAGGCTTTAAAACGTTTGTTGACGACCGAGGTCAAATGCATCTCGGCCAGGATCGGGAACTTGGCTTCCAGCAGCGTCATCGTGTTGCGCACGAATGCGACGCCGCCGTCCAGGTACAGGGCGCCCGTCTTGTGCCAGCTGTCGGTGTCCCCGGGCTCGGCGGTCCACGTCATCGTCGCGATCGCCACCAGGGTACAGGCGCCGAAGAAGACGGTGCAGACGAGCGTGGCCGAGACGTTGCGGGTAAAGCCGGCGCGCAGCAGGCGTTGCATCGGACCCAGCAGGATGTAGTACGTGACGGTGCCGAGGATGAACGGCAGCACCAGCCACAGCATGTGCTCGAGCAGCACCAGCAGCAGGCACGTGATGCCGATGATGCCCGTCCAGACGAATGGGCCGCTGCGCTCGTCGCGAAGAGGGCCGTGGCTCACAAGGCCTCCGCCTGGGTGTAGCCGTCGAGCAAGCCGCGCAGGCGCTGGCCGATGTGGCGTGCCAACGCCAGCGAGATCTTGTAGCCGATCACGGCATCCGTGTCCATCAGGGCCACGAAGTCGTCGCGGAAGAACACGGCCAATTCGCAGGCGTCGAGGGCGCGTACCTGGGCGCTGCGCGGTGAATTATCCAGCAGGGCCATATCGCCAAAGAAGTTACCTGGACCCAGTTCTCCCACGATCTGGCGCCCGCGGCTATGCGTGCGGCTGATCTGGACGTGTCCGCTCATGACCAGGTACAGCGCCTGGCCTTCCTCGCCTTCGTCGAACACGATTTCGTTCGGCAGGTAGCGCCGCTCGTGCATCAGGCCATCCACCAGTTTGATTTCCAGCGGCTTGAGGGAGCGGAACAGTGCCGTGTTCTGCAGCCGGAGCTGGCGAGGGGATAGCGTGGACGATTTCAAAAAACCAAGAATCACGGAAGCTCCAGGACGATGCAGCCGGGTAGCTGCCAATCAATTATGAACTATTCATTTGTGCTTGCGCAGCAACGCATGCTGGGTGCGATTTGTTGCGATGCAACACTTTTATCTTGCTTATGGGATACTGCAAATCGTGCGTGCAAGTGGTTGGGAAACGTGTAATATAATTCTCTCGGGAAATATTTATTATTTACATTGCATCATCTCATCACTTCCGACCAGGGGGAAACGAGTGATCGATATCCAGACCTTCATGCTGGCGCTCGGCGTCGGCAACACGGCGTTTGCGTTGCTGATGGCCGGTTACATGCGTGGGGCGGCGCCAAACCCGGGCCTGTGCACCTGGATGTGGGCGCGCCTGTCGTCCGGCCTCGCGCAGATCTGTTGCTGGGCGGCGCCGCATGCCGGGCTGCGTATCGCGGAAGAGCTGGCCGCATTCGGCTGGGTAGGCGGTGTCGCACTGGAGGTGGCGTCGTATTGCGTCTTCTTCGGGTTCGGCAACTGGCAGCGCAAGCTTGTGCCGGCATCCGCCGCGGCCCTGGCCGCCGTCGCCATCGCGACAATGGCACAGGTGTCGCGCGAACAGATGATGCAGGTCGTGGCGGTGCTCGTCGCCCTGTTTGCGTCCGKCGCCGCGGCCATCCTGCTGCGGCCGCAGGCCGATGCGCCGCTGCTGCAGCGCATTATCGGTGCCAACGATGCCCTGTTCGCCATCGCGATCTGGATTTGGGTGGGCGTGGCCAATGGCGTCGGGACGTTCAATGTGAACCCCGTGTATGGCTTCGTCTATCTGGCCAGCTATCTGCTGATGATCGTCAATGGGTTCGGTTTCCTGCTGCTGTGCAAGCTGAAAGACGATCAACGCATGCAGCGCCTGGCCACGATCGATGGCCTGACCGACATGCTGAACCGCCGCGCTTTCTTCGAGCGGGCCGAGCGCGCGCGCCAGCTGGCGGTGCGCCTGCGCAAGCCGATCGCACTGATGATGCTCGACCTCGACCACTTCAAGCAGCTCAACGACAGTTTTGGTCATGCCTGTGGCGACGAAGCCCTGCGCTTGTTCGCCGACACCGCGCGCGCCAGCCTGCGCGAGAACGATGTGATGGGCCGGCTCGGCGGCGAGGAATTCGCGCTGGCAATGCCGGGCACGTCGCTGGCCTGCGCGCAGTATGCCGCCGAACGCCTGCGCGCCGCCGTCGCCGAGGCGCCCGCACTCGCCTGCGCCGCCACTTATCGCATGACGGTCAGCATCGGTCTCGTGATGATCGACCCGGACGAGGAATTGACGGCGGCCCTGGCGCGTGCCGATCACGCCTTGTATACAGCCAAGACTGGTGGCCGCAACCGCGTCGAGATCGACGCGCCGGTGCTGAAGCGCGCGTAGGGTGGGCACCCGTGCCCACGCGTGACGGTTGCGTCATGCTGGCGTTCGCGTGGGCACATGGGTGCCCACCCTACCAAGCCGCCGGGGCTGGAAACGAAAAAAGGTCCGACGAATCGGACCTTTTTTCTTGATGCTGGCGGAGCGGACGGGGCTCGCC
>NZ_JBFUDR010000459.1:0-3515 GCF_056404615.1 Massilia sp. P2_C2
CGCCGGTTCTCCGTATTCGGCCGCGATCTACGTCGTGGGCACGATGAACGGCGTGTGGGGTATCTACCACTCCGACGATGGCGGAGCGACCTGGGCGCGCTACAGCGATGACGCGCACGAGTACGGCGGCATCGGCGTGATCGCGGCGGACTGGAATACCTATGGGCGCATCTACTTCAGTGGTACCGGCCGCGGCCTGATCTACACCAACTGATAACCACGAACGTCAACGTGGTCAATGACCGCCGCGGTGTCGGGAAGGCGCCGCGGCGGTGTCGGCGTGTATGCATGTGGAAAGTGTTCACATAACTTAATACAATATGAATGCAGGCGGACCGGCCCGCTCATCCAATGAACTGCGCAACCACCTGCGCAACCACCTGCGCATCCACAGCGACAACCACGACGAACCACGAGACATGAACAAGACATCAACGATGGCAGTGCCCCTGCTGGCATTGGCCGCTGCCTGCGCCTGCGCACCCGCCCAGGCGGCCAGCCTGGGCTTCGCCGGCATCTTTTCCGACCACGCGGTGCTGCAGCGCGACCAGCCCATCGCCGTCTGGGGCACGGCCGGCGCCGGCCGCAAGCTCGCGGTCACGCTGGGCGGGCAGACGGCCACCGGCAGCGCCGATGCGCACGGCAAATGGAAGATCCAGCTGCCGCCGCAGCCCGCCGGCGGGCCGTACACGCTGACGGTCGCGTCGGATGGCCAGACGGTCAGCCGTGCCGACATCCTCGTCGGCGACGTCTACCTGTGCTCCGGCCAGTCGAACATGGAATTCCCGCAGAAAGCGTCGACCAAGACCAACGGCGCGACACACGACGCGCAGGAAGACCGGATCCGCTACCTGAACGTCCCGCGCAACAGCGCGGCGCTGCCGCAGGACGAGTTCAACGGCCCGGTGGCATGGACGCCGCTGTCGGCGGAAACGGTGGGCGACGCGTCCGCCGTCTGCTACTACATGGCCCGTGCGCTGCAGGCGCAGTACAGGATTCCGGTCGGCTTCGTCCAGGCCAGCTGGGGCGGCTCGACGATCCAGGGCTGGATCGGCGCCGAATCGCTGCGCACGGTCGGCGACTACAAGGCCGGCATTGCCGCCGTCACGCAATACGGCACCGACCTGCTGGCCGCCATGCGCGCCCAGGATGCGCGCACGGAGGCGTGGTGGCGCGCGCACGACCCGGCCGCGGCCGCGCAGCGTGCGTACGTCGCGCCGGATTTCGACGACGGCGCCTGGTCTACCGTGACCCCGAGCGGCTCGTGGAAGGACAGCGGCGTGGACGGCTTCAAGGACTTCGACGGCGTGAGCTGGTATCGCACGTCCGTCACGCTGACGGAGGCACAGGCGAAGGCCGCGAACGCGCTGCACCTGGGCCCCGTCGACACCTACGACACCACCTGGGTCAACGGCACGCGCGTGGGCGGCGCGAACTTCGCCTGGATGTGGCGCGACTATACCGTGCCCGCAGGCGTATTCAAGCCGGGCCGCAACGTGATCGTGATGCGCGTGCTGAACACCGGGCAGGGCGGCGGCCTGTCCGGCTCGCCGGCCCAGCGCACCGTCGGCCTGAAGGACGGCCAGGCGCTCCCGCTGCCGGCCGTGTGGAAGGTCAAGCGCGGCAGCGCCCTGAAAGGCCTGGTCGTGCCGCCGGCGCCGTGGGACAACCTGACGAGCCTGACCACGCTGTACAACGGCATGATTGCGCCGCTGGTCGGCTACAAGTTCAAGCTGGTCGCGTGGTACCAGGGCGAGGCGAATGCCGGCGAGGATGCGGCGAATCCCGGTGGCCCGCAGGAATACCGCACGCTGCTGCCGCTGTTGATGCGCGACTGGCGCCAGCGCTTCGGCCAGCCGGCGCTGCCGTTCCTGGTCGTGCAGCTGACGTCGTTCAACTCGGTGGCGAAGGCGCCGGGTAATTCCGGCTGGGCCGAGCTGCGCGCCGCGCAGGCGGATACGGTGGCGCATGACGCCCATGCCGGACTCGCCGTCACGCTCGACGTGGGCGACCGCTTCGACATCCACCCCACGCAGAAGACGATCGTCGGCGAGCGCCTCGCGCGCGCGGCGCGCGCGGTCGCGTACGGCGAAAAGATCGCGCCCGGCAGCCCGACCGCGGTCGCCGCGCGCCGCGCAGGTAGCGACATCGTCATCGCGTACAAGGATACGGGCGGCGGCCTGGTGACGTATTCGGCAGACCGCGCCATCGGCTTCGAGGTCTGCGCGGGCAAGACCTGCCGCTATGCCGACGCGCGCGTGAACGGCGACACGGTCGTGCTGCCCGGCGCGGCCAAGCCGGACGTCACGCGCGTGCGCTACGCCTGGGCCGACGCGCCGTTCGTGAACCTGTTCGGCGCCGACGACCTGCCGGCCGCGCCGTTCCAGCTCGACGTGCGCTGACGTTCACATTTGCCGGAACAGGTGCGCGAACAGCGGGCTGACGCGTAGCGTGTCCGGCCGGTTGCGCAGGTGCAGGGTCAGCTTGCCGGCGTCGTCGCGGCTGGCGCTCGCCACGTGGCGCAGGTTGACGATGGCGCCGCGGCTGATCTGGCGGAACTGGTCCGGGTCGAGCTGCGGCAGCAGGTCCTTCAGGCTCAGGCGGATCAGCGCATCGCCTTCGCCGCTCGCCACGTTGACGTATTTGTCGAGCGCCCGGAAGTACGCCACGTCCTGCACGGGGATCATGCGGATGATGTTGCCGACGGCCGCGCGGATCACGGTCAGGCGCTCCGCCCCGGGCTGCGCCGGCAGCAGGGCGCGCATCTGTTCGACCAGCCGGTCCAGGGCGTCGTCGCCCGCCGGCGCGGCGGCGGGAGCCGTGCGCGCCTGCAGGCGCTCGACGGTGCGGGCGAGGCGGTCATCGCTCACCGGCTTCATCACGTAGTCGACGGCGGCCTGTTCGAACGCCTGCACGGCGTAGTCGTCGTAGGCCGTCACGAACACCACGTGCGGAAACGAACGCGGGCCGTCCCAGCGTTCGGCCAGTTCCTGCGCCGCTTCCAGGCCGCTCTGGCCCGGCATCTTGATGTCCAGGAACAGAATGTCCGGCCGCAGGGCGAGCGCCTGCTCGACGGCCGCGACGCCGTTCGGCGCGGTGCCGGCGATGTCCAGTTCGGGCCATAGCCGGCGCAGGGTGGCGGCGAGCGTGGCGGCGAGGATCGGTTCGTCCTCGGCGATGAGGGCACGCGGTTGGGTCGTCGTAGTCATGCGGTCTCCAGGGGAAGCGTCAGGCGGGCCAGCACGCCTTGCGGATGAAAGGGAATCAGGGTCAGGCCTGCGCGCGGGCCGTACAGTGCCTGCAGACGTTCGCGCGTCGTGTTCACGCCGACGCCCGTACCCTTGGCGGCCGTCCGCGTGTCGTCGAGGCCGAGGCCGGTGTCGCTGACGCAGATCTCGAGCAGGCCGGCGCGCGCGCTCGCTTCCACGGTCACGGTGCCCCCGTCGATCTTCGGCTCCAGGCCGTGGATGATGGCATTCTCCACCAGCGGCTGCAGCAGCATGGCGGGCAGCCGC
>NZ_JBFUDR010000460.1:0-3514 GCF_056404615.1 Massilia sp. P2_C2
GTGCGCAGCGTGGCGGGCAGCTACACCGCCAGCTACGGCTACGACGACAACGGTAACGTCATCAGCGCCACCAACGGCAAATACCGTAGCGTCAGCTACACCAGCTTCGACCAGCCRGACAGCGGCCAGGGTCTGCAAGGCCCGTCCGGTAGTCCCAAATACACCTGGCAATACGACGAGAACCACGCACGGGTGAGCGAAACCCGGGTGAACGCCAGCGGCACGCGCACCACCTGGTACGTGGGCGGGGACTTCGAGTCGGAAACGGCCCCTGGCGGCGCGATCAGCAACCGCCACATGCTGAGCGCGGGTGGCCAGGTTATCGGTGTGTTGATCAGCACCGGTGCGCTGCCGGCGCCATCGGTGGACATCACCCAAAGCCCGCCGGCCAGCGTCAGCCTTGTGAAGGTGGAGTACTGGCACAAGGACCACCTGGGCAGCCTGATCAGCACCACCGATCACACGGGTGCGGTGACCGCGCGCTACGCCTACGATCCGTTCGGCAAGCGCCGCTACACCAACGGCAGCTACGACGCCAACGGCAACGTGGTGGTGGACTGGAGCCCGACCTTGAACGCTGGCACCGGCAATGGCTTTATCAGTGCCGAGCAGCTCGACGACGTGGGCGTGGTGCACATGAATGGGCGGTTGTTCGATCCCATGCTGGGCGTGTTCATGCAGCCTAATCCTGGCGTGAACGACGCGGGCAACCTGCAGAGCTATAACCGTTATAGCTATTGCGAGAACAATCCGCTGACCTGCACCGATCCCACTGGTCTGCCAGGTGCGCGGCCGCTGGCCAGTAGCAGCGCCATCGCCTTGGCCATGCGTCAGGGCGGCATGGTGCAGGTGAACGTCCAGATCTACACGGCCTCGGTCGGCCTGGCGTTCGCCGGCGCGGCCAGGCCCTTGGGTATCCTGATGTGCGGCAGCGTGTCTTGCGCGAATAAGGTGTTGACGAACCAGATACAATATTCTGCTGCGGATATCGCCGCGATGAACGCGATGTACGCCGCCCAGTACCAGGCCCAGGCATCGCAGCAGTCGGCGGCCGCGCAGCAGGCGCAGGACTGGTACCGGAACTATTACGAGGGACTGGATACAAGTGCAAAAATGCAGGGATTTCAGTTCGCCCAGCGGCAAGTAGCGATAAACAATGAAATGAATCAGGACAGCACCTCCGGTAAAGACGGTGCTGGTGGGACTACTATGTCCTTTGGGGTGGTCAATAAGTCGGCGGAAAGTGGTAGTAAAAAGGAGGATGGATTATTCGATAAGGCACTGGGTTGGTTGTCAAATAAAAAGGCCGAGTTCAACATCGATACTGCGGAGGAGTTAGGGTTTACTGTGCAGAAGGTAGACGTCGATGCGGCGGGCGGTGGCAAGCAAACCATGTATGTCACTGTCGATGCATCCGGTCACAGGATAATTTTGGTTCAACCGGCGGACTCAGGCGCGTACCGGTCCGCGTTGTTCGCTGAACCCGTCTCCGGAGCAACTCTGATTGTCGGGCACAGTAACGGCATGACTCTTAATGGCATGACTGCCGATACAGCTGCAGCTTTGATTTCTAACTCTGGGGCGTGGTCAAAGGGTATGCCGGTGGTTCTAGACGCGTGCAATTCCGGTCGCGACATTAACGGTGTTGGTAGCAAAATTGCTGCTCAGCTCGGCACACTTCTGACAGCTCCTACCAATTATTCATGGAATAACACCATCGGTCTAGTTGGAGGGGGTAGGATTGGTTCGGGCTCTTATCCCCCACTTTTGGGCCTGCCAATACCCAACATTTTTAGTCCAGCGCCTTGGAGGACATTTGGGGCTGATGGAGTCCCGATCTCGCTAAGCGCAGGCCTTTTGGGACGACAATGATGAAAAAAATAATTCTTCTGCTGTTTGGCTTGATTGTAATAGTGGGCGCTGGCGCAGGATATTTTTTTGGATTCGAACGGTGTAAAGATCAGCTTCCATACGAATATAGTCCTTATTGCTTGAGATGTAACGAGGAGAGTGCTGAGAAGGGCGATGCGGGGGCTGCTTATAATTTGGCTTTGTTTTTCGAAGGCCGTGATTCTGTGAGGTCCGCCAACTGGATTAGAATTGCGGCCGATGGCAGTGACCGCCGAGCCGTCTCAAGGGCCTTAACTGAGTGCGGCGATGGGAAACTATTTTCTTACGATGCATTGAAGAACATTGTGCAGAAAGCGATTCAAAAGGATGCGAGCGGCTTTACTGGTGACGCACTGGAATTCTACCTAGGTTCTAGTTGTGGTCCATTGGACTTGGTACAGGTCAGAAAATTCGATATGAATAAAATCGACGATGATTTAAAGTTGTGCCGCGTTGCGCTGAAGTATGGGGAGATAGTCGCGCGCGGGGGAGTCGAGCCCGAGGATAAAAAGAATGCAAATCAGCTGCTACGGCAATGTGTTCTTAAGGCGAATCCGAAGGGCGAACTTTATCGCGAAGCTTCTCGGGTTCTTGGGGTACTTGAAACTATGAGAAGAGAAAATTAATTAGCAAGGAGTGGTAACAGCGCGCCATTGGCAGGGCTTTGTTGCACAAATGGCCCTGCAGCAGCCAGGGCGGAGCACAGGTAAACTGACGGCATGACCGCCCCTGCAAAACCGAAGTACCGAACGACGAACTGGAAAGACTACAACGCCGCATTGAAAGCCCGTGGCTCGCTGCTGATCTGGCTGGACAAGGACATGTGTTGGCACGGCAGGGCCAGCGGCAAGCGGGGGCGCACTCCGAAGTACAGCGAGGCGGCGGTCCAGTTCTGCCTGACCGTCAAGGGCCTGTTCAATCTGCCCTTGCGTCAGGCGATGGGCATGACGCAGAGCCTGCTCGAGTTGGCCAGGCTGGACTGGCGGGTTCCCGACTTCAGCACGGTCAGCCGGCGCCAGAAGCATCTTTCGGTAACGATCGGGGCGCAGCCGACGACAACGGGATTGCACCTGCTGGTCGACAGCACGGGCATCAAGATGCTGGGCGAAGGAGAGTGGAAGACGAAGAAGCATGGCGCCGATTACCGTCGCCAATGGCGCAAGGTCACCTTGGCATTGACGCGGCTACCCTGGAAATCCGGGCCATCGAGGTGACCGACAACGCCACCGGCGACGCGCCGATACTGCCGTGCCTGCTCGACCAGATTCCCTCCGACGAGATGATCGCGAGCGTCAGTGGCGACGGCGCCTACGACACGAAAGGCTGTCACGAAGCGATTGCGCAACGCTGTGCACAGGCGATCATCCCGACTCGCAGGAACGCCAAGCCATGGAAGGATCAGCGTCCCGGTGCAAAAGCCCGCAATGCCATTCTGGCGACCACGTGCCGGCTTGGCAGGAAAATCTGGAAGAAATGGACTGCGTATCATCGGCGCAGCCTCGTCGAGACCAAAATGCGTTGCTTCAAGCTGCTTGGTGAACGCGTCATGGCGCGTGACTTCGACCGTCAGGTCGCCGAGTTGCAGGTCCGTGCCGCCATTCTCAATCGCTTCACGCGGTTGGGC
>NZ_JBFUDR010000461.1:0-3507 GCF_056404615.1 Massilia sp. P2_C2
TGCCGGGTTCGCGCAGGCGCACCTCGGGCGGTGCGACGCGCGGTTGGGCCACTTTTTCCTGCGGCGCGATCAGCTCCGCCGTCCCGCTCAGCACCAACTGGCCGTCCTGGTTCGTCACCGCGCAGTCGAGCGTAACCTTGTGCTGGTCCGGGTCGAGCCGGGCGACGGTCAGCGTGGCGGTCACGCTGTCGCCGACCTTCAGTTCGTCGAACGCACGGTTGGGGATCGTCTCCATGCGTCAACCCATCACGTGGTAGCCGGCGTCGACGTATTCGACATTGCCCGTGACCAGCCGCGCGGCGTCGCTGGCGAGGAAGGCGGCGACGTGGCCGACGTCGTCGAGCCGCGCCAGCATGTGTTGCGGCGCGCGCGACCAGACGTCGTCGAGGAGCTCGTCGAAGTGTTCCAGTCCGGACGCGGCGCGCGTGCCCATCGGCCCCGGCGAGACGGCGTTGACGCGGATGCGCCGGCTGCCCAGTTCCACCGCCAGCGCGCGCACGGTGGCCTGCAGCGCGGCCTTGACGGGGCCCATCAGATTGTAGTGCGGGACGACCTTCTCGCCGCCGTAGAACGTGACGGTCAGCAGGCAGCCGCCGTGCGCCATCAGCGGCTCGGCCAGCTTCGCGCAGCGGATGAAGGAGTGGCACGAGACGTCCATCGCGAGCGCGAAACCGGCGGCCGAGCAGTCCGTCACGCGGCCATGCAGGTCTTCCTGCGGCGCGTACGCGATCGAATGGATGACGAAGTCGAGACCGCCCCAGGTCGTGCGCACGGCGTCGAACACGGCTTCCAGCTGGCCCGGCGCGCGCACGTCGCACGGCAGGACGAGGGGACAGTGCAGGGATTCCGCCAGCGGGCGCACGTAGGGTTCCGCGCTGTCGTCGAGATAGGTGACGGCCACCTCGGCGCCGCAGGCGGCCATCACGCGGGCGCAGCCCCACGCGATGCTGCGGTCGTTGGCGATGCCGAGGATGAGTCCACGCTTGCCGCGCAGGTCGATGAGGGCGTTCTGCATGAGAGTCTCCAATAAATGTCAGCGTTCCAGCACGTAGCGGCCGGGCGCGAGGTCGAGCGGGCGATAGCCGGCCGCGGGAGCGCCGACGGCGGGCGGCGGCGTGCGCTCCGTGCTTGCGGCCGCGAGCCAGTCGGCCCAGGCCGGCCACCACGAGCCGTCGTGCGCGGGCGTGGCCGCCGCCCAGTCCTCGGGGGCGAGCCACGTGTCGCCGTCGGTCTTGTGCGCGAGGCGGAAATGGCGGCCGCGGTGGCCAGGTTCGCTGACGATGCCGGCGTTGTGGCCGCCGCTCGTGAGCACGAACGACACGTCGGCGTCGGCCACGAGGTTGATCTTGTAGACGGATTTCCAGGGCGCCACATGGTCGGCCTCGGTGGCGACGACGAACATGGGGGCGTGGATGCCGGCGAGGGCGACGGGCGTGCCGTCGATCCGGTAGCGGCCTTCGAACAGGTCGTTCTTCAGGAACAGGCGGCGCAGGTATTCGCTGTGCATGCGGTAGGGCATCCGCGTGGCATCCGCATTCCATGCCATCAGGTCGGTCAGAAGCTGGCGCTTGCCGAGCAGGTAGTCGTTGACGATGCGCGACCACACGAGGTCGTTCGAGCGCAGCAGCTGGAAGGCGCCCGCCATCTGGTGCGTCTCCAGGTAGCCCTGGCGCCACATGATGTCTTCCAGGTAGTTCAGCTCGCTGTCGTCGATGAACAGCGAGAGCTCGCCGGCTTCCGTGAAATCCGTCTGCGCCGCGAGCAGCGTCAGGGTGCGGATGCGGTCGTCGCGCCGGCCGGCCAGCCAGGCGGCGGCGATGGCGAGGATCGTCCCGCCCAGGCAATAGCCGGTGGCATGCACCTGGCGGCCGGGCACGATGGCGTTCACGGCGTCCAGTGCGGCGAACACGCCGAGACGCAGGTAGTCGTCCATGCCCAGGTCGCGGTCGGCCTCGCCCGGGTTGTGCCATGAGATCATGAAGACCGTGTGCCCCCGGTCCACGAGGTATTTCACCAGGGAGTCTTGCGGCGACAGGTCGAGGATGTAGTACTTCATGATCCACGCCGGGACGATCAGCACCGGCTCCGCGTGCACGTCCGGGGTCGTGGGCGTGTACTGGATCAGTTCGATCAGGCGGTTGCGCAGCACGACCCGTCCCGGCGTGACGGCGACCTGGCGACCGGGAACGAAATCCTCGGCGCCGGCCGGCGGCCTGCCGGCGAGCATGCGGCGCCAGTCTTCCGCGAAATAGTTGGCGCCGCGCAGGAAATTCATGCCGCCCTGTTCCAGCGTTGCCTGGAGCACTTCGGGGTTCGTCGCGATGAAGTTGACGGGCGAGACCACGTCGAGCAACTGGCGCGCGACGAAGGAGACGACCTGCTCGTGATGCGGCGAAACGCCGCCGATGCCGGTCGTGACGTTATGCCACCATTGCTGGTTGAGCAGGAAGCCCTGGTGGATGACGTTGAACGGCCAGTGTTGCCATGCCGCGTCGCGAAAGCGCCGGTCCTGCGGCAGCGGCGTGATGCACGGTTCAGGGGCGCCRTGCGCGGCGCGCGCCGCGTAGTCGCCGAAACGTCCCGCCTTGCGCGCGGCCTTTTCGCACAGCCGGGCCCATTTGCCCGGCGACTGGGCCAGGTGCAGGGTCCAGTCCATCCATGCGAGCGCCAGCGCGGCCGGAGAGACGCCGGACGTCATGCGCCCGAGCGCGGCGTGGAGCATGCGGTCCGCCGGCGTGGGCGGTTCGATGTCGGCCGGGGCGTCGACGGTGGCGAGATCCAGGTTGAGCTTGTCCATGTGCCCACCTTACCGGTTCGATCGATTTCGGTTCGTTGATCTAAATCAAAACCTTGTCACATCACGATGGCAAGCATGGGGTCGTCGGCCGGTGTTGTCAATCGGCGCGCAGCGCCTGCAACAGTTTCTCGTCCAGACCGTAAATATCCTCGGCGAACAGGGCGCGGCCCTGGCGGTCCGTGAGGGCGGTCGCGTAGAACAGCACGACGGGCACGGCTTGCGGCAACGGCACCGTGAGCGTGCGTCCCGACCGCATGGCCGCGGCCACGGCGTCGGCATCCCAGCGCTGCGGATCCGCGAGCACGAATTGCGCCAGTGCCGCCGGATGTTCCACACGGATACAGCCATGGCTCAGGTCGCGCCGCGTGCGGTCGAACAGATCCTGCGCCGACGTGGAATGGAGGTAGATGTTCATGGGGTTGGGCATGGCGAACTTGACGGCGCCGAGTGCATTCTGCGGCCCGGGGCCTGCGGCAGCCAGCGCAGGCGCTCCAGCGTCAATTCCAGTTGCGTCACGCGCCGTGCCGGCGGCACCGCCAGGGCCGCCATCGTGCCGGCGCCCAGCACGCCGTCTTCGGCCAGGCCGTGGCGGCCCTGGAACCGGCGCACGGCCGCCGCCAGTTCCGGCGTCATGACGTCGCCGCTGCCCGCGGCGGCGTCGGCCTCCAGGTCGCCGAGCAGGACCAGCCGCTCGCGCAGCAGCCCCGTGC
>NZ_JBFUDR010000462.1:0-3484 GCF_056404615.1 Massilia sp. P2_C2
CCCCACCCTACCGTCAATCTTTACAGCTGCGCCCCGATCGCTGCGCCCCGATCAGGTCGGCCAGCTTGCCGCCGATCTTTTCCCTGAGCGGCCGGTTCGCCCACGCGTGCAAGGTGACCTCGCGCGCGTGTTTCCAGTCGTCCTCGAAGACGGCCTCTTGCTGCTTGGCAAAGTCGGCATCGAGGATGTTCAGGTTCGCCTCGTCGTTGAGGATGAACGAGCGGTTGTCGAAGTTCGTCGAGCCGACGGAGACGAGCAGCGAGTCCACGATGAGCGCCTTCACGTGGTACATCGTCGGCTGGTACTCGGCCATCCTGATGCCGGCCTCCAGCAACTCTCCCCAGCGCTCGCGCGAGGCGGCGCGCACGATGTCGGAATCGATGATGGGGCCGGGCGTGATGATGCGCACGTCGACGCCCCGTTTCGCGGCCGCGATGAGTGCCTTCACGGCCAGCTCGTMCGGCACGAAATAGGAATTCGACAGGTGGATCGTGTGGCGCGCGGCCGCGATGGCGAGCAGGTACATCAGGTGCATGCTCTCGCTGCCGCCGGTGGGCGAGCTGGAGAACATCTGCGCCGGCATGCCGCCGCGCGGAGACAGTGCCGGGAAGTACAGCGGACCATCCAGGATGGCGCCCGTGGCCTTCGTCCAGTTGTCGTTGAACACGGCCTGCATTTGCCCGACGACCGGGCCTTCTACACGGAAATGACTATCGCGCCAGTGCGCGGGATCCTGGGCATGGCCGCGCCATTTGTCGGCGATGCCGACGCCGCCCGTGAAGCCGATCTTGCCGTCGACAATCAGCAGCTTCCGGTGCGTGCGGTTGTTCAGGCGCGCCAGCTTCCACCACACGGGCTTGTGGTAGCGGTGCACCTCGACGCCGGCCTTGCGCATCTGGTCGAGCGAGGCCTCGTCGATCTTCATGCTGCCGATCCAGTCGAGCAACACGTGCACCTTGACGCCGGCGCGCGCCCGTTCCGACAGGGCTTCCGTGAATTCGCGGCCGATCGTGCCTTCCCAGTAGATATAGGTTTCGAAGTTGACGGACTTCTGCGCCGAGCGGATCGCCTCCAGCATCGCGGGAAAGATCTGGTCGCCGTTGAGCAGGACCTCGGCCTTGTTGCCCTCGATGATGGGTGGACCCAGCAGCACGCCGAGCGAGCGGCGGAACTGCGGGTCGTCCGTGTCGTACAGGCGCGTGAGCTGCGTATCGATCTTCTTTTCGCCGGGCGCAAAGTTCAGCACGAGCAGGCCCGCCACGAGCGTGGCGATGCAGGTGATGAGGACGACGATGGAACGTTTGATACGCATGAGCTCGGATTCCGGACGTAAAAAAACCAACGCCGGTTGACGTTGGTTTTCAAAGTGGGGCTTGCACCTGCTTCAGCGGACGCGACCGCGACGCAGCAGATTAACGATAGCAAGCAGGATCACGGCGCCCAGGAACGACACCAGCAGTGACGAGACGCTGAAGTCATCCGAATTGATGGTACCACTGCCGAACAGCGGGGAAAGCAGCCAGCCGCCAAGGAAGGCTCCCACGATACCGACCACGATATTGAGAATCATACCTTGTTCAGCATCCGTTTTCATGACCATGCTGGCGAGCCAGCCGAGGATACCACCGACGACGATCCAGATAATGAATAACATGTTGAGTCCTCCTCAAGTTGGAAAAACATACTCCAGGCCAATTGACTGCCGAGGCCATGTGCAAAGTCTAGTGATGCAGGGGCCTCGGGGTCGGTGCGTTAACGAACGTTAGACGCGCAAAGCGGGACTGCGTTCTCTTGTGATTCAGAATGTCCCGTAATGGGTGCGTCAGCGAACAGAAGGGTGCTGTTGGGCAGGCATATCGTGGGACCACTTTGGCAGTATCAATAAAGCAGCATTAACCTCGGACCGCACGATTCTTGAAAGGAGCCCATCATGGCCACTTACGACACGACGACGACGCAGAACAGGCAGAACCGCATGGTCACCGGGCTGTTCCCTGACCGGGCCAGCGCAGAGCGCGCCTACAGCGCGATCTCGACCCGCGGCTATACGAAAGACGACGTCAACCTGATGATGTCGGACACCACCCGCAAGACCCAGTTCACCGACGCCGAGACTGAGCTCGGCAGCAAGGCCGCCGAGGGCGCCGCTGCCGGCGCCGGCATCGGCGGCACCATCGGCGCCGTGCTGGCCGGCGTCGCCGCCATCGGCACCTCGCTCGTGATCCCGGGCGCCGGCCTCGTCGTCGCCGGTCCACTGGCAGCCGCACTGGCCGGCGCCGGTGCCGGCGGCATCACCGGCGGCCTGATCGGCGCGCTGATCGGTGCCGGCATTCCGGAAGAACGCGTCAAGCACTATGAGGAAGGCATCCAGAAAGGCGGCATCGTGATGGGCGTGACGCCGCGTTCGGACGAGGACGTTGMCTACCTGAACCAGACCTTCGTCGATAACGGCGGCTCGCACGTGATCGGCACCGGCATCGGGGCCGCTGCAGGTGCCGCCACGGGCGCCGCTCTGGGCGCGGCCGGCGGTCCGATCGGCATGGCGGCCGGTGCCGCGATCGGCGGCATCGCCGGCGGCATGGCCGGCAAGGGCGTGGGCGAAGTCGTCAATCCGAAACCGGGCGACGACCTGGGCGAACACTATCTGGCCAAGGGCACGGGCGCCGGCACTGGCGCCGCGCTGGGTGCGGCGGCCGGTTCGGTGGCCGGTCCGGCGGGTGCGCTTGCCGGTGCCGCGATCGGCGGCCTGGCCGGCGGCGCAGCGGGCCGCGGCGCGGGCGAGGTGGTGAATCCGCATTCGGAAGACCGCCTGCATGAGCACAACCTGGCCCAGGGCACGGGCGCCGGCGCGGGTGCGCTGACCGGTGCGGCCGTGGGTAGCGCGGCCGGTCCGGTCGGCACCGTGGCCGGTGCGGCGATCGGCGGCATTGCCGGCGGCATGGCCGGCAAGGGCGCGGGCGAAGTCGTGAACCCGAAACCGGGCGACCAACTGCATGAGCACAACCTGGCCGGCGGCGTCGGTGCGGGCGGTGGTGCCATGGCCGGTGCCGCGCTGGGTGCCGTGGGCGGCCCGGTGGGCATGGCGGCCGGTGCCGCGATCGGCGGCCTCGCCGGCGGCGCAATGGGCAAGGGCGCGGGCCAGCTCGTCAACCCGACCGTGGAAGATGCCTACTGGCGCACCAACTACCAGACCCAGCCGTACTACACCACGGGCTACACCTACGACGACTATGCGCCGGCCTATGCGCTGGGCTATAACAACGCCCGCCGCTTCCCGAGCTACGACCTGGCCGAGCCGCACATGGCCGACGAGTGGGATCGCGTGAAGGGCCATTCACGCCTGTCGTGGGAGCAGGCCAAGGCGGCCAGCCGTGCGGCCTGGGACAAGGTCGAGCGCGCGATGCCGGGTGACCTGGACCGTGACGGCCGTTGATTCAATGGTCGGTGAATTGTTGGTGGGCTCGGGGAGCCCACCCTACGGCCC
>NZ_JBFUDR010000463.1:0-3480 GCF_056404615.1 Massilia sp. P2_C2
GTGCACTTCGCGATGGCCCAGCAGGATATCCGCTACTACCTGAACGGCCTGCTGCTCGTGCTGGACGGTAACAACGTGATCGCCGTCGCCACCGACGGCCACCGCCTCGCATTCTCCCAGGTGACGGCCGAGCAGACGTTCGAGCGCCAGGAAGTGATCATCCCGCGCAAGACCATCCTGGAATTGCAGCGCCTGCTGGAAGAAAGCGACGACGAAGTCCGCCTGGACATCGCCGCCTCGCAGGTCAAGCTGACGTTCGCCGACATCGAACTCGTGTCGAAACTCGTCGAGGGCAAGTTCCCCGATTACACCCGCGTGATCCCGAAGGGTTACAAGAACGACTTCACGATCAGCCGCGACGAACTGCTGCGCTCGCTGCAGCGCGCCGCGATCATGACGAGCGACAAGTTCAAGGGCGTGCGCTGCATGATTTCACCTGGCTCGATGAAGATCAGCTCGACCAACGCCGACCAGGAAGAGGCGGTGGAAGAACTCGAAATCGACTACGGCGGCGACACGATCGACATCGGTTTCAATGTCACGTACCTGCTGGACGTGCTGAACAACCTGAAGTGCGACCAGGTGAATATTTCGCTGGGCGATTCGAACTCGTCGGCACTGATGTCGATTCCGGAAAATGGCGACTTCAAGTACGTCGTCATGCCGATGCGCATTTAATTTGGGCAAAGCGCCCATATATTCGTTCGACGATCAAGACCGCATGGCCACGAGCCGGCCGTCTGATTTACACGTTATTTGAGAAAGCAGTCATGTCCGAGAACACTCAAGCAGTTTTGGAATCCTCCCTTGCCAAGGCGGAAGAGTACGGCGCCTCGTCGATCCAGATCCTGGAAGGCCTGGAAGCCGTACGCAAGCGTCCGGGCATGTACATCGGCGACACGTCGGATGGCACCGGCCTGCATCACCTGGTGTTCGAGGTGCTCGATAACTCGATCGACGAGGCTCTGGCCGGCTACTGCTCCGAAATCCACGTCACGATCCACTCCGACAATTCCGTCTCGATTACCGACAACGGCCGCGGCATCCCGACCGGCATCAAGATGGACGACAAGCACGAGCCGAAGCGCTCGGCGACCGAGATCGCCCTGACGGAATTGCACGCCGGCGGCAAGTTCAACCAGAACGCCTATAAAGTGTCCGGCGGCCTGCACGGCGTCGGCGTGTCGTGCGTGAACGCGCTGTCGAAGCTGCTGCGCGTGACCGTGCGCCAGAACGGCAAGGTGCGCCAGCTGGAATTCTCGCGCGGCGTCCCGCTGGACCGCATCATCGAAGTCGTCGATGGCGTGGAAGTGTCGCCGATGAAGGTCCTCGGCGACACCGACAAGCGCGGCACCGAAGTGCATTTCTGGGCCGACGAGGAAATCTTCACGCATGTCGAGTTCCACTACGAGATCCTGTCGAAGCGCATCCGCGAACTCTCGTTCCTGAATAATGGCGTCAACATCAAGCTGACCGACCAGCGCACCGGCAAGGAAGAWGTGTTCGCCTTCGAAGGCGGCACGCGCGGCTTCGTCGAATACATCAACAAGGCCAAGACCGTCCTGCACCCGACCGTGTTCCAGGCGACCGGCGAGCGCCAGTCGGAAAACGGCACGGAAATCTCGGTGGACGTGTCGATGCAGTGGAACGACGCGTACAACGAGCAAGTGCTCTGCTTCACGAACAACATCCCGCAACGCGACGGCGGCACCCACCTGACGGGCCTGCGCGCGGCGATGACGCGCGTGATCAACAAATACATCGACGAGAACGACTTCGCCAAGAAGGCCAAGGTCGAGATCTCGGGCGACGACATGCGCGAGGGTCTCACCTGCGTGCTGTCGGTGAAAGTGCCTGAGCCGAAGTTCTCGTCGCAAACGAAAGACAAGCTCGTGTCGTCGGAAGTGCGCGGCCCGGTCGAGGAAATCGTGGCGAAGACGCTCACCGACTTCCTGATGGAAAAGCCGAACGACGCCAAGATCATCTGCGGCAAGATCGTGGAAGCCGCGCGCGCGCGCGAGGCGGCCCGCAAGGCGCGCGACCTCACCCGCCGCAAGGGCGTGATGGACGGCCTGGGCCTGTCGTCGAAGCTGGCCGACTGCCAGGAACGCGACCCGGCGCTGGCCGAGCTGTACATCGTCGAGGGTGACTCCGCAGGCGGTTCCGCCAAGCAGGGTCGCGACCGTAAGTTCCAGGCCATCCTGCCGCTGCGCGGCAAGGTGCTGAACGTGGAAAAGGCGCGCTTCGAAAAGATGCTGTCGTCGGAACAGATCACGACCTTGATCGCCACGCTCGGCACGTCGATCGGCCCGGACGAGTTCAACGTCGACAAGCTGCGCTACCACCGCATCATCATCATGACCGACGCGGACGTCGACGGCGCCCACATCCGCACCCTGCTGCTGACCTTGTTCTACCGCCAGATGCCGCAGCTGGTCGAGCGCGGCCACATCTACATCGCGCAACCGCCGCTGTACAAGGTCAAGGCCGGCCGCGACGAGCGCTACCTCAAGGACGACGTCGAAGAAGCGAGCTACATGATGCGCTTCGCCCTGAATGGCGCCGCGTTACTGCCGAAGGAAGGCGCCGAGCCGATCACGGATGTTGCGCTGGGCGAGCTGGTCGACAGGTACAACAAGGCGAACGCGATCATGATGCGCCTATCGCGCGTGATCGACCGCGCCGCGCTGTCCGCGATCATGACCGGCGTGAAGCTGGACCTGACGACCCAGGAATCGACCGAGAAATCGGCGCAAGCGCTGGCCGACGCGATCCACGACCCGAGCGTGAAGGTGGGCGTGCGTTCCGACGAACTGTCCGACAAGCACAGCCTGCGCATCGAACGCATCCACTACGGCAACGTGCAGGTGACGTCGATCGATGCCGACTTCGTCGCCGGCGGCGACTACAAGACCTTGGAAAACTCGGCCGAGACGTTCCAGGGCCTGATGGGCGCAGGCGCGATCATCCGCCGCGGCGAAGGCGAAAAGATGAAGGAATTCGCCGTGCGCGACTTCCAGCAGGCCATGGAATGGCTGCGCGAGGAAGCCGAGCGGGGCGTGTCCAAGCAGCGCTATAAAGGTCTGGGCGAGATGAATCCCGAGCAGCTGTGGGAGACCACCATGGATCCGACCGTGCGTCGTCTGTTGAAGGTGCAGATCGAGGATGCCATTGCGGCGGATCAGATCTTTACGACGCTGATGGGGGATGAAGTCGAGCCGCGCAGAAACTTTATTGAGACGAATGCGCTGCAGGCGGGGAATATTGACGTCTAAAAGTTAATGCCCTGAGAATGGTTTATCGCAGACGTTATGAACAGTGCCTCTGCGCAACGATGACGAGAGGGAGGCTAGGGCTTCCCTCTCCTTTCGATGCCTCGTTCTAAAAAATTCTTAATCCTGTTCAATAGCTCAGGATCGCGTAGTTCGCACTCCCAAACTACCAGAACGTCCCAACCCTCATCCATGAGCGCGTGCATGT
>NZ_JBFUDR010000464.1:0-3470 GCF_056404615.1 Massilia sp. P2_C2
GCAACCAACACGGCGGGCGATGGCGCCTATGGCGGTGCCGCCAGCGCCAGCGGCGGCGCGACCGGGCCGGCCAGCGTGGGCAACACGAGCGCCGGTGCGGGCGGCTACGGCGGCGCCGGTGGGGCGAACACGGGCGGCGCCGGCGGATCGCTGGCATCGATCTCGTCCGGCTATGGCGTCGGCGGCGCCGGCGGCGACGGCTATGGTGGCCATGGCGGCACGAACAGCGTCAGTGCCGGCAGCTTCGACATGTCGAACTCGATGAGCAGCGCCGGCCAGTCCGCCGCCGGCGTGCTGGTCATCAGCCAGAACTCCGGCCTGTCGTCGCTGGTCCAGCAGAGCGTGAACGTCCAGAGCAACCTGGCGCTCCACTGATCGCGGCATGCTGCCGTGCCAGCGGGCACGGCAGTTTCCTCACCACCGGAGTCGAGAATGCATCCACATATCCACGCCCTCTTCCTGCGCATGTGTACGCTCGCCGCGCTTGCCCCCCTCGCCACGGTAGCCTGGGCCGATCCCGTCCACGACGCCAGCGGGGCCGCCGCGCGCGCGCTGTTCCGTCCAGAAAACGCCATCGGCGCGCAGGCACCGTCCCGCCCGGACGTGTCCGGCGGACCGCTGGCGCGGCAGCGCGGCGGCACGGATACCCGCAACGACATGCGCCTGGACGGATCGGTCGCGGCCAACACGGCCGTCAACGTCGTCACCGGCACCAACAGCATCGACGCCGGTTCGTTCGCCAACATGGCCGGCATTCCCGTGGTCATCCAGAACAGCGGCGCGAACGTCCTGATCCAGAACGCCACCATCATCAATCTGCAACTCAAATGAAACGCACCACGCTCCTGCTTCTGTGCGCGCTGGGCCAGGGCGTCCAGGCGGCCGACCTGGCGCTTGGCGGCGCCCGCTACGACATACCCGTGCGGAGCATGAAGGCGCTCCGCTTCGCGTCGACCCTGCGCCAGCAATACGACTTCAGCTGCGGCTCGGCCGCACTGGCCACCCTGCTGACGCATCACTACGGCGTGTCCGTCAGCGAGAGCACCGTGTTCGACACCATGTGGGCGCAGGGCGACCAGGCCCGCATCCGGCGCGAGGGCTTCTCGCTGCTCGACATGCAGCGCTTCCTCGCGTCGCGCGGCTTCCTGGCGGACGGCTTTCGGCTGCCGCTGGACAAGCTCGTCGAAGCCGGCCTGCCGGCCATCGTGCTGGTCACGGAAAACGGTTACAACCACTTCGTCGTCATCAAGGGCGCCGCAGATGGCCGCATCCTGCTGGGCGACCCGTCGCGCGGCACGCGCGCCATGCCCAGGGAACGCTTCGAGGCCGCCTGGCCGACGCGGCTGCTGTTCGTGATCCACACGGCGCCGACGCAGCCGCGCTTCAACCTGGGCGAAGACTGGCGCGCAGCCCCGCGCGCGCCGCTCGCCGACGCGGTGGCCCGCACGGCGCCGGGCGCCGTCGATCTGCCCAAGTTCGCGCCCGGCGATTTCTGAGGCGACCATGCGTACGCTCCCCTCTTGCCCCCTCCTGCTCGTCCTGCTCGGCGCCGGTGCCGCGCACGCCGGGCCAATGCCGACGCCGTTCGCGCCCGCGGACGCGGTCAGTCCCGCCGTGCTGGACGCCTGCCGCGGCGGCTTCACGACGCCGACCGGCCTGTCCGTCACGCTCGGCATCGAGCGCATCGTGACGGTCGACGGCCATGTCGCCGCCCGCAACGAATTGCAGCTGGGCGATCTCGGGCGCCTTGTTGCCGGCGCATCGCCGCCCCCTGCCCTGTCCGCCGTGCAGGCCACGCTCGGCCCGAACGGCGGGGGGCTGACGATCCGCCTGGGCCCGGCGGCGGCCGGCGCCACCGTCATCCAGAACAGCCTGGATGGCCAGACGATCGCGAACGCCACAATCATCCATGCCACCGTCAGCGCCCAGGGAATGCTGCAAGCCATGCACTTCCAGGCGACGCTGGCGAACGCCCTCAACGCGGCCGTGACCGCCAGGTAACGACCCAACCGCCCCATGGAGCGATGCGATATGCGAACTCTGCCTGCGCTGTCCGGCGCGCTCGGCCTCGGCATGACCTTGTCCTGTACGCTTGCCGCGGCCCAGTCCGGACCCGACCTCGCCGCGACCATATACGCCATGCGACAACAACTGGAACAGCAGCGCGCCCGCATCGACGCGCTCGAACGGCAACTGCACGCGGCCCCCGGCACGGCGCCGTCGCGGCTCGACGACCTGCGCCGGACGGGCGGCGCCGACACCCTGCCTGAGCCCGCGGTCGTGGGCCGCTCGCCGCAGGTAGATGCGCAGGCACCCGCCGTCGCCCCCATCTTCGAGAGCCCGGGCGTGCTGACGCCGGGCGGGCAAGTGGTCATCGAACCTTCGATCCAGTATGGCTACTCGTCCAGCAACCGGGTGGCGGTCGTCGGCTACACGGTGATACCCGCGCTGCTGATCGGTCTGCTGGACGTGCGCGAAGTGAAGCGCAACACGACCACCGCGGCGACGGCGCTGCGCTATGGCATCGGCAACCGGCTCGAGGCGGAGATCAGGCTGCCGTACGTGTACCGCAGCGATTCGACCGTCAGCCGCGAGATCTTCACGGGTACGGCGGCCGACCGCGCGTTCGACGCGAGCGGCAAGGGCATCGGTGATGCGGAGGCCGCCGTGCGCTACCAGCTCAACGACGGCGGCGCCGACCGGCCATACTTGATCGCCGGCCTGCGCTACAAGACGCGCACGGGGCGCGACCCGTTCGAGGTCGTGACGGATTGCCAGACCCGCTGCGTCGGCGCCAACGTCACCGGGACGGGCCTGCCGTTGACCCTGCCCACCGGCTCCGGCTTCCGTTCTCTGCAACCCAGCCTCACCTGGATGCTGCCGTCCGACCCGGCCGTGTTCTTCGGCAGCTTCAGCTATACCCGCAATGTCGAACGCCGCGACGTCTACCGCACCATCCTCGCGGGGCAGCGCGAACCGCTCGGCACCGTCAAGGCGGGCGACGTCTTCGGCCTCAATCTGGGCATGGGGCTGGCGCTGAACGACGACGCTTCGCTGAGCTTCGGCTACGACCACAGCTCGGTCGGCCGCTCCCGGCAGAACGGCCAGGTGATCCCGGGCTCGGTGCGCATCCAGCTGGGCACCCTGCTGGTCGGCGCCTCGTACCGGCTCGACCCGCACCGCAGCGTGAGCTTCTCCATCGGCGCCGGGCTGACTCGCGACACGCCCGACGTCACCCTCACCGTGCGCCTGCCGTTCGGCCTCTGAAGCCCCAACGGCGGGCCCGCGGCCATTACTATTCTTGCATGGCAGTTATCGACTTTACCGGAAGAAATCGGTAAAAAACGACAGCTCGAGTATTCATTACTTGACCATCTTGAACGCCGGTTACAGAATTATCACCAAAAGTAACTGGCGGTCGCCGCAGTCGCAGCGCCATGGCCAGGCTTTGGCCCTCCACACTCCGTGCC
>NZ_JBFUDR010000465.1:0-3453 GCF_056404615.1 Massilia sp. P2_C2
GAATGCTTCTGAGTGCTGATGGGAACCTCGAAAAACCGTCGCGAGCGGCCGCGATGTCGCACGAGAAGCGCAGCTGTACGAGAGTACAGTGAGCATCGCAGTGTGACAGCGCAACGCGCAGCAGGTTTTCGACGTTCCCTGATGCTTTGACAAGTGGATGTGCAGTTTACCGTAAATCGGGGTGCGGGCCGAAAAAGCGGGTGCATGCGGCCATGTGCGTCGGTACTCCGTACTCCGAGGAATTGGTATTTTTACAACAACCGTCGAGATAAACAGTCGGTTACATTGTTAAAACTTGAATTTTGGTTTCCAGCTGTTATTTTTAAAGTTGCTGGTCTGACTTGGTTTGGTTTCTTGTTGTGAATCAAGTAGTTCGTGCAGCTCGGCAATTGCAAAATTAGTCCAAAAAAACACTTGCGTGCGCCACAATCTGTCACCATGTGCTGAAATGACTATGTGACAAGCTTTCCACACGATAGCTTGATTTGGACTAACTGGTTTTGTGCTCAGGTCGAATGTGAACCTGACATATGAGTTTGATAATTTGTCCGAAAAACAAGTGCATGTGGGGAAGCGGGGAGTGCGAAAAACCGCAGCGGCGGCCAAGTTTCCGGTCGCGGCGCCCGGTCCGGCAACACGGTCGTACGAGTACGGTGCGTGAGGACGGGCAGGGTTCCGACGCTGCATCGGTTTTTTGGCMCTTCCCGTCAAGGGAGCGCACGCGGCCCGGTCAGTTGCCGGCAATCAGGTGGAAGCCTGGTCCATCGGGAACACGATCCGGGAACTTATGTAGATGAGTCAGTCATTAAACACAGTTCGTAAAAGAACTATTCTAACCACACACGAGGTCATCATGGCACATCATGCTTTGTCATCACAGGAAAGTTATAACCCGAACCACCTGCTGGACATCCTGCTCGGCAAGATGCAGCTGAAGAACGATGCCGCGCTGTCGCGCATGCTCGAAGTCGCCCCTCCGGTGATCAGCAAGATCCGTCACCACCRCCTGCCGGTCGGCGCCTCGCTGCTGATCCGCATGCACGAAGTGACCGGCATGAGCATTCGCGACCTGCGTGACCTGATGGGCGACCGCCGCACCAAGTATCGCCTGTCGGATGCTCAAGGCCGCCCGAAGCCTGAGGAAAAAGCCGCACAGCAAGCCGCCCAGCAAGCTGCCCAACAACAGCAAGCCCAGCCGCAAGCTCAGCAGACCCAGCAACCCCAAACGCAATCGAACGACGGTTCGTCTTCGGGCAATTATGCGCACTGATGCCGTGGGCATGACAGCTGTCCTGTCATGCCTTCGGCCAGACCCGGCAGCGAAGCACGCCTTCGCTGCCGTCCTTCGATCATCCTGATTGCCTGAGCAACCCGTTCAGGCCATCAGGATGGTCGACATTTCGTCGAACTGCAGTTCCGTTTCCCGGAATAAGTGCAGATAGGCTTCCTCGTTCAATCCCATCGCATCCCAGGCCACGCTGGATACGCGCGGCACCAGTTCGTCGTCGTCGCCAGCAAGGTCGAGGGCGTGGACGATGGCATTCGCCACATGCACGATGGTCGCCAGGAAACCGGCGCCGAGGATGTCGGGGGCATGGTGGTATGCAATCGCCTGGCGCATCGTGTCCGAGAAATTCCAGTGGTCCGCCAGCGCGACCCCGGCGTCGACATGGTCGATGCCGAGCACGGCCCGTTCCGCGGCCAGCCAGTCGCAACTGTGCTGGGCTTGCCAGGCGACGACCTGGCCATACGCTTCCGGATGACAGGTCACCAGCACGAGCCTGCCGATGTCATGCAATAAGCCGGCCGTGAAGGCAATGTCCTGATTGAAGCGCACGCGGCGGGCCAGCGCGCGCGCGCACACGGCCGTGGCGATCGAATGGCGCCAGAATGCCTTGTCCTTGAATCCCTGGCACCGTCCGCTCGGAAAGCAGCCCGTGATGGCGGCTGCCGTGATCAGGTTGCGCGTCGTCTGGAAGCCGAGAAAGGTAATGGCTTGCTGGATCGTCGTGACCTTCACCTGCAGGCCGGACGACGGCGAATTCGCCAGGCGCAGGGTCTTGGCCGTCAGGGCCTGGTCGTACGACACCTTTTTCGCCAGCACGGAGATGTCGATGTCTTCCTGCTCCACGCTGCTGAGCAATTCCATGACGACGGCGGGCAACGAGGGCAGGTCCTGCACGCCGGCCGCCAGCTGTTCGGGCGCCAGGCGGTTCATGCGCCCACCTCGCGCTGCAGCCGGTAGTCTTCCACATAGCGGCGCAGGATGCCTGTGGCCCAATCGCCCAGGTCGTCGCGGTCGTGCTTGCGGAACAGTTGGTCGAGCCGCGCCTGGATCGCGTCCGGATCGAGCGGCGGCGGCGCAGGGACGGCCTGCAGGATGGGCAGCAGGTCGATCCCATGCCGCGCCAGCGACGCCAGCATGGACTCGGTCAGCACGATGCCCTGCGCCAGCAATACATTTCCCTTGCCGTCGCGGACGACGTCGGACAACACCATTCCAGGACGGGTCTCGGCCAGCGGTGTCAGCTGGTAAGGAAGGCTCATGTTTCCCTCGTTTATTTTTCGCAATGTCTTGATATTATCATCCGGTAAGTACGGTGTGAGCGGCCACCGTTCCGGATGTTGCAAGCTTGTCGCTTGCCTGTTTAATGATCCCTTAAGTGCGCGGCGCCCCGGATGCTGGCCGGGCAAGGTACCATGCCCGAATGACTAGCCAACGCTATATTGCTTTACTAAGAGGCGTGAATGTCGGGCGGGCGAAACGCGTCGCCATGGCCGACCTGCGCAAACTGATCGCCGATCTCGGCTACGACCGTGTGCGTAGCGTGCTCAACAGTGGAAATGTCGTGTTCACGGGGCCGATCCGGCCGCATGACGAAGTGGCCGCCGAGATCGAGGAAGCACTCGTGCTCAAGCTCGGCGTGGCCGCCCGTACCATCGTGCTCGACTGCGGCGAACTGAACGCCATCCTGTCTTCCAATCCCTTGCTCGAACTGGCGACCGACCACGCGCGCCTGCTGACCTTCATCCTCGCCGGAGCGGATTCGCGCCAGGCCGTCGAAGCCTTGTGCGGCCGCGACTGGCATCCGGGCGCGATGGCGCTCGGCGATCGCGCAGCCTATGTGTGGTGTCCGGAGGGTATCCTCGACAGCACGGCCGCCGCCGCACTCGGCAAGCAGCTGGGCGATGCGACGACGGCGCGCAACTGGGCGATGTTGAACAAGCTGCAAGCCCTGTGCCACGAATCGCCTGCATAAATCAGGCCTTGAAATCGGCCTGGACGATCCCATCTGTGGCTTGATGCGGCTGGCCTTTCTCGAGGTATGCCGCAAAGAAAACGGCGTCACGCAGGCGCCGTCCAGGTTCCGATGCATGCATTCCGCTTCCTGCGGATCATTCCAGCCTATTCCCTATTTAATGACTCGTTGCTGTCGCGGCTGGCCCGATAAC
>NZ_JBFUDR010000466.1:0-3432 GCF_056404615.1 Massilia sp. P2_C2
GTGCGTTTACGTATTCCATTTCTGGGTCGAGCTGAAGGACCTCGTGCTGGCGGCGATGGGCAACGAAACCGCGCTGCAGCACATCTTCCAGGCCGTGGCCGTACCGGGCGCGCCGCTGCCGGACAAGTTGAACGAAACGACGATCATGCTCGTCGTCCTTGGCCTCATCGACGTCGTCATGATCTCGAACCTCCTGATCATGGTGATCGTGGGCGGCTACGAAACCTTCGTGTCGCGCATGTATCTGGAAGATCATCCGGACCAGCCGGAATGGCTGTCGCACGTGAACGCGTCCGTGCTGAAGACCAAGCTGGCGATGGCGATCATCGGCATCTCGTCGATCCACCTGCTCAAGACGTTCATCAACGCCCAGTCCTACGACGCGAAGACGATCATCGCGCAGACCTGCATTCATTTCGTGTTCCTGCTGTCGGCGATGGCGATCGCCTACACCGACCGGATCATGATGAACACCCAGAGTGACAACAAGCACCACTGACATCACACATCCAAGACCCCCACAGCGAGACTCACATGACTGTCATTAAACAGGAAGACCTTATCGAATCGGTCGCCGCCGCGCTCCAGTACATCAGCTACTACCACCCCGCCGACTACATCCAGCACCTGGCCCGCGCCTACGAGGCCGAGCAAAGCCCGGCCGCCAAGGACGCCATCGCGCAGATCCTGACCAACTCGCGCATGTGCGCCGAAGGCAAGCGTCCGATCTGCCAGGACACCGGCATCGTCAACGTGTTCCTGAAGATCGGCATGAACGTGCGCTTCGAAGGCTTCGGCAGCGGCTCGATCACCGACGCCGTCAACGAAGGCGTGCGCCGTGCCTACAACTTCGCCGACAACAAGCTGCGCGCCTCGATCGTCGCCGACCCGCACTTCGAGCGCAAGAACACGAAGGACAACACCCCCGCCGTCGTCCACATGGAACTGGTCCCGGGCGACACGGTCGACGTGATGGTCGCGGCAAAAGGCGGCGGCTCGGAGAACAAGACCAAGTTCGTCATGCTGAACCCGTCCGACTCGCTGGTCGACTGGGTCCTCAAGACTGTCCCGCTGATGGGCGCCGGCTGGTGCCCGCCGGGCATGCTGGGCATCGGCATCGGCGGCTCCGCCGAGAAGGCCATGCTGATGGCCAAGGAGTCGCTGATGGAAGACATCGACATGTACGAGCTGAAAGCACGCGGCCCGCAAAATAAACTGGAAGAGCTGCGCATCGAACTGTGCGACAAGATCAACGCGCTGGGCATTGGTGCGCAAGGCCTGGGCGGCCTGACGACCGTGCTGGACGTGAAGATCAACATGTACCCGACGCACGCGGCATCCAAGCCGGTCGCGATGATCCCGAACTGCGCCGCCACGCGCCACGCGCACTTCGTGCTGGACGGCTCGGGCCCGTCGTACATCGAACCGCCGGCGCTGTCGACCTGGCCGGACGTAAACTGGACGCCGGACACGCAGAAGAGCAAGAGCGTCAACCTCGACACGCTGACGAAGGAAGAAGTCGCATCGTGGCAGCCGGGCCAGACGCTGCTCCTGAACGGCAAGATGCTGACCGGCCGCGACGCCGCGCACAAGCGCATCCAGGACATGCTGGCCAAGGGCGAGCAACTGCCGGTGGACTTCACGAACCGCGTGATCTACTACGTCGGCCCGGTCGATCCGGTGCGTGACGAAGTCGTGGGCCCGGCCGGCCCGACGACGGCGACCCGCATGGACAAGTTCACCGACATGATGCTCGAGAAGACGGGCCTGATCGCGATGATCGGCAAGGCCGAACGCGGCCCGGCCGCCATCGAGGCGATCAAGAACCACAAGTCGGCCTACCTGATGGCCGTCGGCGGTTCGGCTTACCTCGTGTCGAAGGCGATCAAGTCGGCGAAGGTCGTCGGCTTCGAAGACCTGGGCATGGAAGCGATCTACGAGTTCGAGGTCAAGGACATGCCGGTGACCGTGGCCGTCGACGCGACGGGTACCTCGGTGCACCAGACCGGTCCGAAGGAATGGGCCGCGAAGATCGAGTCGCTCAAACTGATCCCCGCGTAACATGCATGCGCGTCCGATGACGCGTAGGGTGGGCACCCCGTGCCCACCATATGTGCGCATGCGATCACGCAAAGGTGGGCACGTACATGATGCCCCCGGCATCATGTACCCCACCCTACGATCATGACCTCATCTGCTTCCAACGACGCCCCCGTCGGCATCTTCGATTCCGGCCTCGGCGGCCTCTCGATCCTGCGCCACATCCGCGCGCAACTCCCGCACGAACACCTGGTCTACGTGGCCGACACCGGCTTCGCGCCCTACGGCGACAAGCCCGAACACGTCGTCGCCGAACGCTCGCTGGCCGTCGCCCGCTTCCTCGTCGAACGGGGCGCCAAGGCCATCGTCGTCGCCTGCAACACGGCGACCAGCTCCGCCGTCAAGCTGATGCGCGCGAGCTTCCCCGACCTGCCCATCGTGGGCGTGGAGCCGGGCCTGAAACCGGCAGCGGCGCTCACGAAGGGCGGCAAGGTCGGCGTGCTGGCGACGGAGCGCACGCTGGCCGGCGCGAAGTTCCTGCAACTGCGCGACCAGATCACGGAAGCAACGGGCGCACACTTCCTGCTGCAGCCATGCCGCGGCCTCGTCGACCGCATCGAACTGGGCGACACGGACGGCACGCGCGCGCTGCTGCAACGCTACATGACGCCTCTGCTCGAACAGGGCGCCGACACGCTCGTCCTGGGCTGCACGCACTACCCGCTCGTGCAGGCCGCGATCGAGGACGTGATCGCGTCCACGGGTGCGCGCGACATCGCGCTCGTCGACACGGGCGAAGCGGTGGCACGCCAGCTCGTGCGGCTGCTCGATGCAGGTGGTTTACTGCGTCCCGCGCGCGATGACGCGCCCGCGCGCCTGGAGGCGTACACGAGCGCCAGCGCCACCGCGCTGTCGGCCGCGTTCAACAGCCTGATCGGCATCGATCCGCCGGTGCACGAGGCCACGTTCGGGACGTGACGACGGCGCGTTCGCACTGACGAGCCAATTCGATTTGCCAGAATGCGAATGACCCTATATAATCTCGTTCTGTCTCGGCAACAACGAGACACAAAGTAAGACAGTGGTGGCTGTAGCTCAGTTGGTAGAGTCCAGGATTGTGATTCCTGTCGTCGTGGGTTCGAGTCCCATCAGCCACCCCAAGAATTCAGCAGTAAAAACAACGGGTTACAAGCGTCATCGCTGTAACCCGTTTTCGTTTTTCGATACACTCCCCTCGGAAATTCAAAGCTTGTAAGCCACTTGTAACCCAATTTGTGTGCAGGTGTACTCATACACCGGCTGCCCCTAGCTTGCCCCTTGGGGCCGAGTATAAAAATCCCGCTTCCAGACCTCGACCAGACGTCCAGCACAGTCTTGACGACACGCGCGTGT
>NZ_JBFUDR010000467.1:0-3415 GCF_056404615.1 Massilia sp. P2_C2
GCCCGTGGCTCGTGCCGCTGGCCGCGCTGCACGGCATCGACAACGGCATCGACACGGCCATCGTGTGCGGCGAGCGCACGTTCGGCGTACTGGGCGTGTACGCCACGCCCGGTCGCCGCTTCGGCGCGGACGACGCGAATTTCCTGCACGGCGTGGCCAACATCCTCGCCACTGCCGTCGAGCGCCAGGAAGCGCGTAACCGCCTGACCTACCTGGCCCAGTACGATCCCCTGACGAACCTGCCCAACCGGCGCCGCCTCGCGCAATGCCTCGAAGACGCGATCGCTCACGCCGCCAGGAGCGACAGCCGCGCGGCCGTCATGTTCATCGACCTGGACCGCTTCAAGAACATCAACGACATGCTGGGCCATGGCGTGGGCGACCAGTTGCTCGTGCAGGCCGCGAAGCGCCTGCTGGCCTGCGCGCGCGCGGGCGACGTCGTGGCGCGCCTGGGCGGCGACGAGTTCGCGCTCGTGCTGCCCGCGGTGGCGGACGACGGCGATGCGGCCGCGATCGCCGGCCAGGTCATCGACGCGCTGGCCCAGCCCTTCTACCTCGTGGGCCAGCAACTGTTCGTGTCGGCCAGCGTCGGCATCGCCACCTATCCGGAGAACGGCCGCGACGCCGAGGCGCTGCTGAAGAACGCCGACACCGCGATGTACGGCGCCAAGAACAGCGGCCGCAACAACTACCAGTTCTACGTGGCCGAGATGCACGAGAACGCGGCCCAGCGCCTGCAGACGGAAACCCAGCTGCGCCTCGCGCTGGAGCGCGGCGAATTCCTGCTGCATTACCAGCCCAAGCTCGACCTGGCGACGGGCGCCATCAGCGGGTTCGAGGCCCTGCTGCGCTGGCACCACCCCCAGCGCGGCCTCGTGCCGCCGCTGGAATTCATCGACATCCTGGAAGACACGGGCCTGATCCTGCCGGTCGGCGAATGGGTCATCGGCGAGGCCTGCCGCCAGCTCAAGGCGTGGGAAGCACAGGGCATGGTCGCGGCGCCGGTGGCGATCAACCTGTCCGCGCGCCAGTTGCAGCAGGCCGACCTGGCCGGCGCCGTCGAGCGCATCGTGCACGGCGCCGGCGTCGACCCCGCGCTGCTGGAATTCGAACTGACGGAATCGATGCTGATGGCGAACCCGGAGGCCGCCGTCGAGATCCTCACCCGCATCAAGGCCCTCGGCATGCGCCTGTCCGTGGACGATTTCGGCACCGGCTATTCGAGCCTGGCSTACCTGAAGCGTTTCCCGCTCGACGCGCTGAAGATCGACCGCACGTTCGTGCGCGACCTGCCGAACGATCCGGACGATGCCGCCATCACCAAGGCCGTGATCCGCCTGGCACACAGCCTGAACCTGAAGGTGGTGGCCGAGGGCGTGGAGAGCGCGGACCAGCTGCGCGAACTGGAGATGTACGACTGCGACGAGATCCAGGGTTATTACGTCAGCCGTCCGCTGCCGGCCCAGGACTGTGCAGCGCTGCTGGCCGGCGCCCAGGCGATGCTGGCCCAGGTGCTGACCCGGGTACTGACCTGAGCGCCCGGCAGGGATGGCGCACTTCGGCTAAGATAGCGGGATTCCCCGGTTTCACACTCCTCACCATGCCAGACTTGCACCACCGGCTCGCGCGCCGCGTCGACGCCATCGAACCCTTCCGCGTGATGGAAATGGTCAAGGCCGCTGCCGCGCTGACGCGCGCCGGCCACGACGTCATCAGCATGAGCGTCGGCGAGCCCGATTTCACGGCCCCCGACATGGTCGCGCGCGCCGCCATGGACGCCATCCAGAAAGGCGCCACGCAATACACCGAATCGCTCGGCCTGCCGGCACTGCGCGAAGCCATCTCCGCCCACTATGCCCGCGCCTGCGGCCTCGACATCGCTCCGCAGCGCATCGTCGTGACGGCCGGCGCGTCGGCCGGCCTGCTGCTCGCGTGCGCGGCGCTCGTGGCCGAAGGCGACGAAGTGCTGATGCCCGACCCCAGCTATCCCTGCAACCGCCATTTCGTCAGCGCGTTCGGCGGCAAGGCCGTCCTCGTACCGTCCGGCCCCGCCGAGCGCTACCAGCTCACGGCCGGCCACGTCGCGCAACACTGGAACGGGCACACGCGCGGCGTGATCGTCGCCTCGCCGTCGAACCCGACCGGCACCTCGATGACGCCGGCGCAGACGCAAGGCGTCATCGAAGCCGTGCGCGCACGCGGCGGCTTCGCCATCGTCGACGAGATCTACCAGGGACTCTACTATGGCGAACAGCCGGGCGACCGCGCAACGAGCGCCCTGTCGTTCGGCGACGACGTCATCACCGTCAACAGCTTCTCGAAGTATTTCAGCATGACGGGCTGGCGCCTGGGCTGGCTCGTGCTGCCGGAGGCGCTCGTGCCGGCCGTCGAGAAGCTGGCGCAAAACCTGTTCATCTGCGCTCCCGCCATCGCCCAGCATGCGGCACTGGCCGCGTTCCACGACGACGCCATCGCCGTCTTCGAGGAACGCCGCGAGGAATTCCGCCGCCGCCGCGACTTCCTCGTGCCCGCGCTGCGCGACCTGGGCTTCGCCGTGCCCGTGCTGCCGGACGGCGCGTTCTACGTGTACGCCGACATCACTGGCGTAAATCACCCGCTTGCACCCGACAGCAGCGCATTCGGGATGGCCGTGCTGCGCGACGCGCTGGTGGCGATCGTGCCGGGCGACGACTTCGGCGTCGCCGCGCCAAAGCAGCACGTACGCTTTTCGTACGCGACGAAATACGAGCGGATCGAACAGGCCGTCGAGCGGCTGGCGCGCCTGGTAGGGTGGGCACACCGTGCCCACGCGTAACGTCAACAAACCGCATACGTCACGCGTGGGCACGTTTCATTTGAGGCCCCCGGCCTCAAATGCCCACCCTACTGGCCGGGCGCGGAAGCGACGACGGCCAGCAGCGCGCTCGCGGCCACCGGCTTGACGAGATAGCGGTCGAACCCGGCAGCGAAGCCGCGCGCCTCGTCGTCCGGCTGGCCATAGCCCGTCAGCGCGATGGCATACGGCCGCGCGCCTTCCTGCCTTGCCCGCAGCAAGCGCATCAGCGCGAGGCCGTCCAGGCCCGGCAGGCCGATGTCGCACACGATCACGTCCCACGGCTGCTCCAGCGCCAGCGCGAGTCCCGCGTGCCCGTCCGGCGCGCATTGCACGTCATGGCCTTCGGTGGCCAGGATGTCGGCCAGCGTGGCGCTCGCGTCCACATTGTCTTCCACGAGCAAAATGCGGCGCCGGCCCGGCGTCGCCGATTGTCCGGCCGGCTCGGGCACGGCAGGGAAGCGGGCGGAGCGCGGCAAACGGACCGTGAAGCGGCTGCCGCTGCCGGCACCGTCGCTGTGCGCCTCCACCGTCCCGCCGTGCATGCCGACGAGGTTGCGCACGACGTTCAGGCCCACGCCC
>NZ_JBFUDR010000468.1:0-3408 GCF_056404615.1 Massilia sp. P2_C2
GACTTTACTGATTAATACGGCTGAGGGGAAGACCTCAGGCATGATTTTGTGCCTCGCCCCGCCGGCGCCGTCCCGCGAACCAGGCGCCGGCGAGCAGCACGACGCCCAGGCCCAGGAACAGCAGGTTGCCGCAGCGGATGTAGGGCGTGCTGCCGGCCATCCCCTGTACCGTGGCCGCCAGCGTATCCTGGCGGTAGAACGGCAGCAGGGCCTGCACGTTGCCGCGGCCGTCGATGACGGCAGTGGCGCCGTTGTTCGTGGCGCGCAGCATCGGGCGGCCCGTCTCCAGGCTGCGCATGCGCGAGATCTGCAGGTGCTGCGGGATCGCCACCGATTCGCCATACCATGCCAGGTTCGACACGTTCAGCAGCACGGTGGCCGGGCGCGCTGCCTTGCGCAGGTTCATCGCGATCTCTTCGCCGAACACGTCTTCGTAGCAGACGTTCGGCAGCACCAGCTGATCGCGCACGGCGAACGGCGCCTGCACGTCGGGTCCGCGCGTAAAGTCGCCCAGCGGAATCTGCATCATGTTCGTGAACCAGCGGAAGCCCGTCGGGATGAATTCGCCGAACGGCACGAGGTGTTGCTTGTCGTAGCGGTAGTTCTGTCCCTGCGGGCCGATGCCGGCCACGCTGTTCGCATACACCGTCATGCTGTCGGCGAGCGGAATTCCGAACAGGAAGAAGCTGCCCGTGCGCGCCGCATAGTCGCGGAACGTCTGCAGGTAGTCGGGCGGCAGCTGGTTCGGGAACACGGGGATCGCCGTTTCCGGTGCCGCGATCAGGTCGGCCGGCGCGGCCGTCATCATGTCGCGGTAGCGCACGAGAATCTCGTCCAGGTGCGCCGCGCTGAATTTCTCGTCCTGGCGGATGTTCCCCTGCAGCAGGCGCACCGTAAGCGGGCGGCCGACCGGTTCGGTCCAGGCGATGTGTTTCAAACCCCAGCCGGCCAGCAGCAGCGCGGCGAGCAGCCCCAGTGCAGGCAGCTTGCGGCGCTGGGTCAGCATCGTAAGGCAGCCGGCGCCCATGGCGACCAGCACGCCGATGCCGTACACGCCGACGATGGGCGCGAAGCCGGCCAGCGGTGCCGTCACGTGTGCATAGCCCGAGGCGGCCCAGGGAAAACCGGTGAACACCCAGCCGCGCATCCATTCCGACACGCCCCAGCAGGCAGGCAGCACCAGTAGCAGGAACGCGGGCACCGGCAGCGACCAGCGCTTTCTCAGCCAGGCGGCCGCGCCGGCCGCGAAGGCGCCGAAGAGGCCCATGTACAGGCCGAGCAGGACGACGCCCATCGCGGCCAGCGGCGCGGCCAGGCCGCCGTAGCGGTTCATGGCGATGTACAGCCAGTGCATGCCGGCGACCGACCAGCCGAAGCCGAACGCCCAGCCGATGAAGGTGGCGCGGCGGACCGAGCTACCCATGCCGACCTGGTAAAAGAAATAGGCGAGCAGGACGAACTGCAGCGGCCACCAGCCGAACGGTTCGAACGAGAACAGGCTGGAGGCCCCGGTGAGGGCGGCCAGGACGAGACCGGCAACGCTCGGCCACGTGCCGCGCAGCGCGGGATCGGGCGCCACGCGGGGCTTGCGGCGGCGCCGCAGGTTCAGGCTGGAGTCGAACAATGCTGGTCCCGCGTCAATCGTGATCGTCGTCGAGGGCCGGGAGTTTCTCGACCAGCAGCACATGGATCTGGCGCGCATCGGCGCGCAGCACTTCGAAGCGCAGGTTGTCGAGGTCGAACACTTCGCCCTTGTGCGGCATGCGGCCCAGGTGGCTGGCGACGAGGCCGCCGATGGTGTCGACGTCGTCCTCGGGCAGGTCGACGCCGATTTCTTCATTGAACTGCTCGATCTCGGTCAGCGCCTTCACGCGCCAGCGCGAGCCGTGCTGGCCTTCCTTGATCGACAGGACGTTGTCTTCTTCCTCGTCGAAATCGTACTCGTCCTCGATGTCGCCGACGATCTGTTCCAGTACGTCCTCGATGGTGATCAGGCCGGCCACGCCGCTGTACTCGTCGACGACGATGGCCATGTGGTTATGGTTGGCGCGAAAGTCGCGCAGCAGCACGTTCAGGCGTTTCGATTCCGGGATGAAGATCGCCGGGCGCAGCATGTCGCGCACGTCGAACGACTCTTCCGCGTAATAGCGCAGCAGGTCCTTGGCGAGCAGGATGCCGACCACCTTGTCGCGTTCGCCCTCGATGGCGGGGAAGCGCGAGTGAGCCGTTTCCAGCACGATGGGCAGCCATTCCTCGATGGGCTTGGTGATGTCGATCACGTCCATCTGGGAGCGCGGGACCATGATGTCGCGCACCGACAGATCGGACACCTGAAACACGCCTTCGATCATGGAGAGGGCGTCGGCGTCGATGAGGTTGCGTTCGTGGGCGTCGTGCAGAACTTCGAGCAGTTCGGCGCGGTTTTCGGGCTCGGGGGAGATCAGCGCGGTCAGCCGTTCGAACAGCGACCGATGGGTTTTAACGTCCGAACGGACGTCAGCAGGGTGCTCAGGCATAGTTGGCGTGAAGCCGTTGTTGCGATGGGCCATAGGATACACCAAAAGTCGTTGTGCCCGTTTTTTATGCAGCGCGTCGGCGGCCGGTCGCGCGACCTCGACCCGTGCGCCATGGCTTCCGGTCTTGGTCCTATAGTTGGTGATTCGATAAGGAAAGGAGTTTCCATGCCCGCCTTGAACGTCAACGGCACCACCACCGACCTCGACGTCCCCGACGACATGCCCCTGCTGTGGGCGATCCGCGATGTGCTCGGCCTGACGGGCACCAAGTTCGGCTGCGGCGTCGCCCTGTGCGGCGCCTGCACCGTGCACCTGGACGGCCAGGCGATCCGTTCATGCGTGACGTCCGTGTCGGCCGCGGCCGGCAAGAAGATCACGACGATCGAAGCCGTCGGCAACGATCCGGTGGGGGCGAAGGTGCAGGAGGCGTGGCGCCGGATCGACGTCGTCCAGTGCGGTTATTGCCAGTCGGGCCAGATCATGTCCGCCACGGCGCTGCTGCACGCGACACCGAAGCCCGGCGACGCCGACATCGACAATGCCATGGCCGGCAACATCTGCCGCTGCGGCACCTACAACCGCATCCGCAAAGCCATCAAGATCGCCTCGTCCTGAGGGGAGCCTCGCAAACCTACTGCGCGTTGCATTTCGGGCCTGCGATGCTCGCTGTACCTCAGTACAGCTGCGCTTCTCGGCCCGAACTGCCGCCGCTCGCTACGGTTTTCGAGGCCCCCGAGACGATTCGGTATTCGTATAAAAAACAGGAACCCATATGGACCAGATGATCAAGCAACCTGTATCGAACAGGCGCCGCCGGCTGCTGAAGGCCGGCGGCGTCGCGGGCGGTGGCCTGCTGTTCGGCTTTTCGCTGTTCGGCTGCGCGCGGCAGGGC
>NZ_JBFUDR010000469.1:0-3402 GCF_056404615.1 Massilia sp. P2_C2
ATCTGTATCCGGACCTGGATCCACACAATGTCAGCGCGATCACGGCCGACGAACGAGGCGCCGGAATCGCGCATGCATTCGGCATTGGCTTTTCCGTCAACCCGCTGACGAAAGAGAATCTGCACGCGGCGCTCGAGGGGCGACTGGCACCGGGCGACCTCCTGCTGAACCTCTCGGTCGAGGTCGCGACGGTGGCGCTCATCGATTGGTGCCAGCAGCACGGTGTCCTGTACCTCGATACCTGCGTCGAGCCTTGGGCCGGCGGCTACGATCAAACGTGCAATCCCGCCGTACACACGACCAATTACTGGCTGCGGCGGGAAGCGCTGCGCCGGAAAGGCAAGGGTAAATCGACCTGCGTCATCGCCCATGGCGCCAATCCCGGCCTGGTATCGCATTTCATCAAGCTCGCCTTGTCTGGACTGGCTGCCAGCGAAGGCCTGCCTATCGCGCCACCGTCGGCGGCGCTGGCGCGCGCGTTGGGCGTCAAGGCCATCCATATTGCCGAACGCGATACGCAAACCGACGGCATGGCGCTGCGCGCGGGGGAATTTGCCAATACCTGGTCGGTCGACGGCCTGATTGCGGAAGCCATGCAGTGTGCCGAACTGTCGTGGGGAACGCATGAGACCCGGCTTGCGGGCGGCGCCACGCGCATCGGCACTGCACCGACGGCAGGCGTCATGCTCGACCGCCCAGGCGTGTGCACGAAGGTGAAAAGCTGGGTGCCCTCGGTCGGCGAGCAACAGGCCTGGTTGATCACGCACCACGAAGCGCATTCGATTGGAGATTTCTTGACGGAATTTTCTCCCGACGGGGGCATGACCTACCGGCCCACGGTATATTACGCGTACCGTCCAGCACCGAAGACATGCGAAAGCCTGGCGCGCTGGGCGAACAATGGTATGCGGCCGCCCGCGCTGAAGACGGTCATGGTGGATACACTCGTGTCCGGCACCGACGAACTCGGGGTCCTGCTGATCCGCGAGCGGGGGGCGTACTGGTTCGGCTCGGTCCTTCCTTTGGCAGAGGCAAGGCGGATCGCGCCACACAATAGTGCGACGTCGATGCAGGTCGTTGGCGGTATCGTCGGCGCGCTTGAGTGGATGCTGCAGCATCCGGCGGCAGGCGTGGTCGAGGCCGAGGACATGGACGCGGACTGTGTAATGCGGGCCGCACGGCCCTTCCTCGGCCAGGTCGTGGGCATCGCAACGGACTGGCCCACGCGCGCCAGGACCGGTGTACAGGCGGTAGATTTTTTGGAGTGTGAATGAAGCATTCAACGCAGGTTCCGCTCATCCTGCTCGGCGCGGTCACGGCCTTGACCGGATGCGGCAAGGCCAATGATTTGCCTGCAACGGCCAAACAGGGCACCTATGCCAACGTCGACGATTGCCGCAAGGACTGGGGCAATGGAAACTGGTGCAACTCGACCACGAGCAGCCATGGCGGCAGCGCCGTCTATGCCGGCCCACGCTATTACTGGGATCGGGACGCTGGCCGCCCGATGGTCATCGAGAACGGCGCAGCGCGTCCGGTGACGAACGGCGAGGCGAGCCGTGGCGGACCGTCTCATGCGACAGGCACCGAATCGGTCGCGGTCTCGCGCGGCGGATTCGGCGGGACGGCGCATGGCGGTGAGGGCGGCGGGCACGGCGGCGGGGGCGGCGGCGAATCGGGAGGAGGATGAATGCGGCGATTGAAGATCAGTCCGCGACCGGACTGCGCGGCCAAACTGGAAGCGATCGGCCTGTCCTTTCATGCCTGGGACGATTATTGGTGCGAAGAGGTTTGCTATCGCTTCACCAGCGCGCAGATCGATCAGCTGGAGGCGCGCACGGCCGAACTGCACCGCATGTGCATCGAGGCCGTCAAGCACGTCATCCTCGCGAAGCGCCTGGGCCAGCTGGGCATACCGGCTGCCTATTGGCAAGCGATCGAAACCTCGTTCCTACGCAATGAATTCAGTCTGTACGGCCGTTTCGATCTGGCCTATGACGGCGTGAGCGAACCGAAGCTTTTGGAATACAACGCCGACACGCCGACGTCGCTGCTCGAATCCGCGGTCGCGCAATGGTACTGGATGAAGGAAAAATTCCCGGAACACGACCAGTTCAATTCACTGCACGAGCGCCTGGTCGAACGATGGCAATCGCTGCACAGCCCGGACAGCCGGATTCATTTCGCCTCGCTCGCCGACAACGAGGAAGACTGGGTCTGCGTGCATTATCTGATGGATACCGCGAAACAGGCGGGCTTCGACGTGCGCCACATCGCGATCGAGAAGCTGGGCTGGGATTCCGGTCGGAACAGCTTCGTCGACGAAGACAACGCACCGATCAGTACATTGTTCAAGCTATATCCATGGGAATGGATGATGCGCGAGGAATTCGGGCCGATGGCGATCGCCGGCGGGACCCGCTTCATCGAGCCGGTGTGGAAATCGGTACTGTCCTGCAAAGGCATCCTGCCCATCCTGTGGGAGCTTTACCCTGGTCATCCGAACCTGTTGCCAGCCTATTTCGAGCCGGGCCTTTTGAGCTCGTATGCAAGGAAGCCGCTGTTCTCGCGCGAAGGCGCGAACATCGTGCTGGTCGAAAACGGGAAGGTGATCGCGGACGATGACGGTCCGTATGGCCGCGAGGGCTATATCTACCAGGCGCTCCATAAACTGCCCGACTTCGACGGCAATTATCCTGTGATCGGCTCATGGATCGTCGGCGACCAGCCGGCCGGGATCTGCCTGCGCGAGGATGCGCTGCTGGTGACTACCAACATGAGCAATTTTATACCGCACGATTTCGTTCGGACCGATGACGGCCGGTAGATTCGGCGCCCGCCCAACTCGTGAACGAATGCGGACACACCAGGAAAGCACCGAACAGCTTGAAAAATCCATCATTGGTCATTCGCGTTCTGTACGCAATCTGCCTGACAGGCGCAGCCTGGAACCACGCACGTATCCTGTTCGAGCACGGCCTGTGGTGGAACTATGGCGGCATCCACCCGTTCTACGCCACCTTTTGGACATCGCTGACGTTCTTTGATTCGCTGGCCGTGCTTTTGTTGCTGACACGACCGCGCGCCGGCCTCGTGCTCACGACACTGATCATCGTCAGCGACGTTCTCATCAACGCCTGCGCCGGGCTCACCTATGGCATCGACCTGCCTTCGTTTCTTGCCCAATTCGTCTTCATGCTGTTTGTGCAGGGAACGGTAAGGCGAGCCTGGAACGGCGCCGAGCCGGTCACGATTCCCGCACTGTAGCGCTCACGCTCGGATACAGCCGCTAACCCGGCAGCACCAGCGCCGTCTTCAAGCCCGGCTCGTTATCGGTCGATTCCATGCGACCGCCATGCCGCTCGGCACGGCAAACCTCTGCGATCAAGTTGGCGCTCGTGC
>NZ_JBFUDR010000469.1:3460-5775 GCF_056404615.1 Massilia sp. P2_C2
AAAGGCGGTCACGAGCGCCGAGGACCAGGAGCATCCAGGGTCAGGCCGGATGTCCCTCGCGTGCACCCGACGTCAACCGGGCGGCGCCCGATGGCGATCGGGCGCCGGGTCCATTACGGCCTGGCGGCGAACAGTCCGAATTCGGCGACAGCCGTGGAGGTGGCGTCGCCATTATTGGATGTAACGTTGAGCCGGTAATAGCGATAGGCTCCCGGACTCGCGACCGTGTAGCTGTTCTGCTGCAAGCGGCTGGCGAACACCTGGCTGAATTGCGTGTCGAGCGTCGTCCAGTTGACGCCGTCGTTGGAGCCCTGGAACTGCCAGTCCTTCGGATCGCGCCCGGCCACGTCGGCGCTGATGAGCGTATAGCGCTGGACCGTCTCCGTGTGGCCGAGGTCATACCGCAGCCAGCCCATCACGCCTCCGTACATCCATTTCGTGTTCGAGTTCAGGTCGAAGGCGTCTTTGGCGTTCGCATTGTTCGCGGGGTCGGTGGCGGTGCCGCCGGTGGCGACGTTCACCAGCGGATGCACCGGCGTGGCGCTGCCTTCGGGAGAATTGGCGCTCGTGCCGGCGGAGTTCGTCGCCGTGATGGTGTAGTAATAGGTCGTGCCATTGGTCACCGAGGTGTCCGTGTAGCTGCCGCCCGTGACGTTCGACGCAATGGTTGTGTAGGGGCCGCCGCTGGTGGTGGACCGCAGGACCGCGTAGCCGGTGGCGCCGAACGACTGCTGCCAGCGCAGCGGGACGGCGCCATCGCCGGGCTCGRCCAGTAGCGTGGCGGGCGCGGCGGGGATGACGGCCGGCGCACCACCGTCGCCGCCGGTGATCTGGACGTTGCTGAAGGTGGAGGTGTTCAGCGTGCCGTTGGCGTGCGAGACGACCGTCAGGCCGACGTAGATCGTGTCGGGCACGGGGTCGTTGATGCGGCCGACGTCGGTGGCGGCCCAGTTGGTGCCATCGGGAGAAACGTAGCCGGTGATCATGTTGCCGATGCGTTCGAGCTTCACCCAGTACGAGGGCACGGTGTTCGCGATGGTAAGAGCCTTGTTGCCGTAGTACGTGCCGCCGTACACCGCGAGGTTCGGCATGTTCTGTTCGACCTTGACCTGGTTCGTCACGAGCATCGTCGCGCGGGGGGCGCCCTGGGCAAGGCTGGTGCGCATCATCACGCCCGCCTTTGCGTTGATGCTGGTGTTCTGGATCGACTCGACTTTCGCGATGATGGCGCCGTCACCGGTGAGAGCCTGGTAGGCGAAGTGGCCGCTGTCGCTCGAGCCCCAGCTGTCGGCACCTGCTCCCTTCACGGTCCAGATGCCGTTGGCGTATGACGACGAACCGGCCGGGGTGGCGCCTCCGATATCGGTTTCGGCCCAGCCCGARGTGATCGAGGCGGTCGTTGGAATGGCAAGTGCCGGCGCGGCCGTCGACGTCGAGGTGTCGGCGTCCTTCATGAACATGAAACTGTCGTTGTCCACTGGTAACCATTGGCGTCGTTGCGCGATATAGGGTGCCTGCATGCCCTTGCGGACGACGTAGGCGCCATAAATTTCATTAAGCACGATGTTCCCGCCGTTCCCACCCTTGCTCGTATTGTCCGCCGTGTAGTACGCATCGGTGGTGCCGAACGGGAGGAAAGGCGTGGGCGCGAGCTCGTTCGCCCGCGCAAAATATTCACCCGCCGCCAGCAGGCGGTTGTCGAGTTCGGAATACACGTCGATGCCCTGCTTCCACAGCGCCTCGGCGAGCATGGTCAGCGACAGGAGCTGGCCATGGGCGTGCCCCTGGTCGCGCAGGGAGTCGCCGAGCATGCCGATGTCGTTGGAATTGCGCAGTCCGATATGGGCAAGCGTGCGCATCTGGTAGACGACCTTGTTCAGCGCGTCGGCGTCGTCGTTGAAGATGTCCATCAACCCGAGGGCAACGAGGGCCAGCGCGCCCTTGTTGGCGGCGCCGAACTGATTCTCGCCGTACGGGTTCGATGCCGGCTGCAGCACGTTCTTGAAATATGCCTGCACCGTGGCCGTGTCGGCGGCCGTCCAGCCCTGCCATGTGCCGCGCAGGATATCCGCGCCGCCCACGAACTTGAACGCGTAGTCGCCCAGATCCAGCATCGACTCGGCGCCAGAGAACGTCGTCTGGGTCGTGGCCCACGCGATCAGGATGTCGTGCGCCTTCTTTGCGTAGGCGTCGTTGCCGGTGAAATACCACATCCGCGAGAGATTCCAGACCGCGATCATGTCGCTTTGCCACGGCCAGCGATTCACGTCGGGGGCGCGGCCCACCGTAGCGTACGGGCCCAACATGGTATATGT
>NZ_JBFUDR010000470.1:0-3400 GCF_056404615.1 Massilia sp. P2_C2
GGGCATTACCTCCGCCCACGCGTAACGTCAACATGCCGCGAACGTCCGCGTGGGCACGTTTTCATTTGAGGCTCCCGGCCTCAAATGCCCACCCTACGTCTGCTTACCGTAGCTCAGGTTCGCCCGTGAAATTGGGTTTGCGCATCGGCATCTCATGCCGCCGCGTCCACAACCCGGCCCACCCTGGCGGCCACTCGATCACGGGACCGGGGTACGCCGGCAACCCCGCACGCACCGGCACAACAGGCACCGGCGGCATCTCGATCAACCCGCCGTTCGCATTCTTTTGCATCGGCGCCAAGTCGAAGGAATACATGTACCCCGGCAACAGCGCCTCGCACACGTTCGCGAACCAGGCTGTGTGATCTTCGTCGCGCCCGAGCGCGCGCGCGAGGCCTTCGGGATCGAATTTCGCCAGCGCATGGATCAGCTCGTCCGTGCTGGCGCCCGGCGCATCGCCCCAGCCCATCACGGGGTTGTTGTTGTAGTCGGCGCCGGAGCCATACCAGCCTTCGCGCCAAGGGCGCTGCATCCAGTCGCGCTGGCCCGTGAACAGATGCCAGCGCCAGTGCAGGCCGGACGGCTTGGGCCAGGAGTACAGGTACAGCTTTTCGTAGCCGGCCTTGTGCAACTCGCGCACCATCGCCATCAGGCGCGCATGCGGCATGCGGTCCGGCGGGGAGCGGCGGAACCGGATCGCCTCGCCATCGGCATGCTGCACCTCGTCGGTCGACAGGTTCAGGTCGAGCGTGCGCGTTTCGTTGCCGAAACGTGCGGAAATCCAGCCTGTCAGCAGGTTGACGTGGGTGATGACGCCATAGCCGCGATGGCGGTGAAAGATGACGGTTCCGGGTGCGACGGGTTTCATTGAGAAGGCGGGCTCGGCCCAAAAAGGAGTCAGGATACTCATCCGATCCGAACGATTCTAGCGCAGACACCTACGGATACACTACGGTTTGGGGCTATCATTACCCACCTTTTTTTACAGAGTTTTCAAATCATCATGACTTTGCGGATCATCGCCACGGGCGGCACTTTCGACAAACACTACAATGAACTCAACGGTGTCCTGGGCTTTGCCAACAGCCATTTGCCGGAGGTCATCGCACGTTCCCGCATGACCATTCCTGTCGAGCTGCAGGTCGTGTCGCTGCTCGATTCGCTGGACATGCAGGACGCCGACCGCCGGAACGTGCTGGCCGCCTGCCAGGCCGCCGGCGAGAAACAGATCGTGATCGTGCACGGCACCGACACGATGCGCGAAACGGCCGAGGTGCTGGGCGCGGCAATGTCGGACAAGACCATCGTGTTCACTGGCGCCATGATCCCTTATGAGATCGCCAACTCGGACGCGCTGTTCAACTTCGGCTTCGCCTGCGCCGCCGCGCAGATGCTGCCGCCGGGTGTCTATGTGGCGATGAACGGCAATATCTTTACCTGGGATAACGTCACGAAGAACCGCGCCGCGGGCGTGTTCCAGGCACTCTGACGGAAAGCCTGTCCGCCCGATTCTTCCGGGCGCTACGCACTTTCGTCGATTCCTATAATGGTTCTCCCACGAACCTGAGGAGCTATGCGATGAGCGAGCAGCGCCCCACCCTGACCACGCGCCAGGGCCATCCCGTCCGCGACAACCAGGCCATGCGTTCCGTCGGCGAACGCGGTCCGACCACCCTCGAGAACTACCAGTTCATCGAAAAGATCACCCACTTCGACCGCGAACGCATCCCCGAGCGCGTGGTACATGCGCGCGGCACGGGGGCGCATGGCTATTTCGAAGCCTATGGCAAGATCGGCAACGAACCGGCGAGCAAGTACACGCGCGCCCGCGTGCTCAACGAGACGGGCGTGCAGACACCCGTGTTCGTGCGCTTCTCGACCGTAATCGGCGGCAAGGAATCGCCGGAGACGGCACGCGACCCGCGCGGCTTCGCCGTCAAGCTGAAAACGGTCGATGGCAACTGGGACCTCGTCGGCAACAACCTGAAAGTCTTCTTCATCCGCGACGCGATCAAGTTCCCGGACATGATCCACGCCTTCAAGCCCGACCCCGTCACGAACCGGCAGGAGCCGTGGCGCTTCTACGATTTCATCTGCAGCCATCCGGAAGCGCTGCACATGGTTACGTGGGTCAAGAGCYCGTGGGGCATTCCGGCCAATTACCGCGAGATGGAAGGTTCGGGCGTCAACACCTATAAACTCGTGAACGACCAGGGGATCGCCCACCTCGTCAAATTCCACTGGCAACCGAAACAGGGCGTGCGCAACCTGACGAGCCAGCAGGCCGCCGAGATCCAGGCGCACGACACGAGCCACGCCACGCGCGACCTGTACGACGCCATTGAACGCGGCGACTTCCCGGAGTGGGAATTCTGCGTGCAGATGATGAGCGACGGCGAACATCCCGAACTCGACTTCGACCCGCTGGACGACACCAAGCGCTGGCCGGAAGACCAGTTCCCGCTGCTGCCCGTGGGCCGCATGGTGCTCGACAAGAATCCGGACAATGTGTTCGCCGAAACGGAGCAATCCGCCTTCGGCACAGGCGTGCTCGTCGACGGCGTCGACTTCTCCGACGACAAGATGCTGCAGGGCCGCACCCTCTCCTACTCGGACACGCAGCGCTACCGCGTCGGTCCGAACTACCTGCAGCTACCGATCAATGCGCCGCAAGAAAAGGCACGCGCGCGCACGAACCAGCGCGACGGCCAGATGACGTATTACGTCGACGGCGGCGGCGAGGAAAAACACATCAACTACGAACCGAGCGTGCTGGGCGGCCTGGCCGAGGCGCCGCAGCCGGACAAGGATTATCACCAGCACGTCGAAGGCCACCTGGGCCGCTACCAGACGCGCCGCACGGCCGACGACTACCGGCAAGCCGGCGACCGCTACCGCACGTTCGAGGACTGGGAACGCGACGACCTCGTCAACAACGTCGGCGGCGACCTCAAGAAATGTCCGGAAGTGATCCAGTTGCGCATGGTCTGGCATTTGTGGCATTGCGACGAGGACTACGGCCGGCGCGTGGCCGAGATCGCGGGCGTGGATCTGGAAAAGGCAAAGATGTTGCAGCCGTTGCCGGGCAAGCCGGCGCCGGGCGAGAACCGCGAGGGGCCGATGACCACGAGTGGTCAATCGGAAAGCGGCGGCAGGAAGGAGCCGGCGACCACGGAGGAAGTGGCGTCAGCCAAATAAAACGCAAAACGTTGCGGGTAGGGTGGGCACCCGTGCCCACGCGTGACGTTTGCGGTATGTTGGCGTTACGCGTGGGCACAGGGGTGCCCACCCTTGTATCTTGAACGAGTTGATGATTAGCTACCATCAACTGAGGTGAAGACCAGCTTGTGCCCACCCTGAAGGCATTGACCTTGTGGTAGTAGATTAAGCCCTTCACCTC
>NZ_JBFUDR010000471.1:0-3387 GCF_056404615.1 Massilia sp. P2_C2
CGGCTGCGGCGGCGGGTTGAACGCATAGTTCAGGCCGATCGTCGCGTACTTGGTGTTGGCGCGCGAGAAGCCGAACTTGTCGTCGTCGCGCAGGTGGGAGCGTACCTGGCGCAGGTCGGCCTGCAGGGACCATTGTTCGTTAATGCTGACCTGGAGGCCGACGCCGGCCTGGTAGTACGGCGACCAGCCGGACACGTTACGGATCGGATTGCTCTCGTGATCTTTCTCGGCGCCCAGGCCAAGCAGCAGGTAGGGGCGGACCGTCTTACGCGACAGCATCAGCAGGGAATCGATACCGACCAGGGTCTGGTGGTAGTCGAAGCCGTTGTCTTCGACGCGTGCATGGGTGGCGCCGATCTGGATGTCCCACAGCGGATGGACGGCCTTACCGAACTTCAACCCGCCACCCCAGTCCTTCTTCGATGTCCCGAAATCATGGTCGGGCTTGATGCCGACGATCGAGGGCGCGATGTACCACGACGGATTGATGACCTCGGCGCTGTCCTGGGCCAGAGCCGTTCCGGCGGTGCACAGGATGGCGGCGGCCAGAGCGATCTTCTTCGTATTATTCACAGGTAACTCCCATAAGTTGTAAAGGTACTTGACATCGCAGTCTTGCATTGATGTTGATGTCAAGCTTACAAGTCGGCCATTTTTAGGGTCCGTGCGGTACCGCACCTAACGGCCGGTTGCTGTGGCAATTTTACAACGTGGCCATTTGTGCCATGGATTGCGAGATGTTTCAGATTGTTACTAACTGCCGGGTAATCGATGCCTATGTCATACAACGTCGCCCTTTGACATATGTGACGTCTTGCGTGGTCCTGCCGGCGCCGACGTCACGCCTGCGTCATCGGTCGCGATCCGGGCTCAACGCCATAAAACTTCGACATGTCATACAACGATGTCATGCGGTTCGTGTAGATGACTGATTGACAACAAGCCATGCACGGCGGTTCGGGTTTGGTCGATATCGCTTCGACGCAAACAGCCCAGCATGGTTCCCACCGGCCGATGACGAAGATCAAGAACGGTGAACCGATGACATAGCCGTACCCGTCAGGCTTGATCCTCGTCAATGCCTAAGCGTGTGGCTCTTGCGTTCAAGAACAAATAACTTTTAGAAATTTTTAGAAATGTTGGATGGCGCACAGACCAGCCGTGATGAGGCAGGCAATCTTGTATCCAGTTAAGCGGAACCGTCGTGTTGTCAGATGGTCATACGATAGAAACACGGCGGTCCGGGCCATACAGAACATAGTCCTTTTCACGGAGTAGACCAATATGCATGCAGCGACTCACCACAATGCGGTGCAAGGCGATCTCAACGCGGTGCACACTTCCAGCAACTCTGCACTGATCGAACGTGTCCCACCGCAACCGACCGAGCGCGCACCGATTTCGCTGGCGCCGATCGAGCGGGTGCGGTCGACGTCGGCGACCCAGCGCCGCATCGAAAACATGCAGAAACTGATCGGCGAGCTGCAGACCCACGAGATGCTTGCCGATGAAATCGCCTGGTTCCTCAAATTCTCGCCGTCGGGCGCCCGTAAATATATCCGCGACCTGCGCGAAGCCGGCGTGATCGAGCTGGCCCGCTACATCGAGGGTACCGCCACCTACCTGGGCAAGGCCGTGTACCGCATCTCGCCGGATCCGGAGCGGGTCAAGGCATTCCTGGGTGCCATCTGCCAGCCGAAGCGCGAAGGCGTCGCCCCGCGCAAGGAGCGCCCGGGCCTGCGCGAGCAGAGCATGGCCGGCACCGGCCGCCACTTCCATATCCTCGCCGACGATACCCATTACGCGATCCGCGTGAATCGCAGCCCGGTGACCCGCGATCCGCTGGTCGCCGCACTGTTCGGCCCGCCTCCGAGTCAGGTCGCCAAAGAGCGCGCCTGAGCGCCGAGGCCTTGACCCTGGCCGCGCCAGCGCGGCCGCCGTCAGCTGCGCCACCCCGCCTACCGGCCGGGTGGCGTTGTTTTTTCAGGTTCTCAATTGAAAAGGCGACAAGCGGGCCTATATGCCGGATGCGGCACCCCGACCGCTTACCCCATCAAGGAGAACCCATGCTGCCGAGTGCCGAAGCCCTGGAAGGCAAGCCCGTACCCCGGGTCACGTTCAAGGCGCGTCCCGATGACCAGTGGCGTGACGTGACGACCGATGAATTGTTCAAGGGCAAAACTGTCGTCGTATTTGCATTGCCCGGCGCGTTTACGCCCACGTGCTCCTCGGCGCACCTGCCGCGCTATAACGAGCTGGCGCCCGTGTTCCGCGAGAACGGCGTGGACGACATCGTCTGCATCGCCGTCAACGACGCCTTCGTGCTGCACTCCTGGCAGGCCGGCCAGGAAGCGGGCAATATCACGATGATCCCCGACGGTAACGGGGATTTCACGGAAGGCATGGGCCTGCTCGTCGACAAGCGCGACCTCGGCTTCGGCAAGCGGTCGTGGCGTTATTCGATGCTCGTCAGGGATGGCATCATCGACAAGATGTTCATCGAGCCGGACAAGGAGGGCGATCCGTTCGAAGTGTCGGACGCCGACACCATGCTGCGCTATATTAATCCGGACGCGGCGCCGCGCGAGCCCGTCGTCATGTTCTCCAGGCCGGGTTGTCCGTTCTGCGCGCGCGCCAAGGCCGTGTTGAAAGCGAACGGGATCGTCTTCACGGATATCCCGCAGGACGCGAAAATCACCACGAGCGTGTTGCGCGCCGTCTCGGGCGCCGCCACGTGGCCGCAGGTATTTATTGGCGGCAAGCTGATCGGCGACGCGGAAGCGGTGGCCGCGTATTTCGCGCCGCGGGCGGAAGCGACCGCCGCACCGGCCGCGCCGCAATAAAGCGAGGAATGCGATGGAAGCCGCTATCGTCTGCACAGTGCTCGCGGGCGCCGTGCTGCTGGCCTGGCTGGTGCCGCGCTGGCGCCTGCGCCGCGTGCTCGTGCGTCCGCTGACAGCCGTCCAGCTCGGGGTCATCGAGCGCAACGTTGCGCAATACAAGGGCATGCCGTCCGACCTGCGCGCGCAGCTGCAGCGCCTCGTCAAGCAGTTCCTGCACCAGAAGACGTTCGTCGGCTGCGCCGGGCTCGAGGTGACGGAAGAGATGCGCGTGACGATCGCCGCGCAGGCGTGCATGCTGCTGCTGAACCGGCCCAGCCGCGTCTATCCAGGCCTGCATGCCGTGCTCGTCTATCCCGGTGCGTTCCTCGTGCCGCGCCGTGAGCAGGATGAGGCCGGCGTCGTTACGGAAACGCGCCAGGACCTGCTGGGCGAATCGTGGGGCGATGGCCGCGTCGTGCTGTCGTGGGAACACGTGCGCCGCGCCGGCGTTGCGGCCGAAGGAACGCACAACGTCGTGCTGCACGAGTTCGCGCACCAGCTGGAC
>NZ_JBFUDR010000472.1:0-3356 GCF_056404615.1 Massilia sp. P2_C2
GGCCCAGCTCACGCGGGCGGAAAGCGTGGTGAATGCCTGCCGTGCGCGGATCGGCAACCGGATGCGCATCCTGTTCGTCGTGCCCGATTATTTCGRGCAGCGGCCCAAGGCTTGCATGAACGGCTGGGGCTCGGTTTTCCTCGGCATCGCGCCGGACGGTACCGCCCTGCCCTGCCATGCGGCACGCACATTGCCGGGCATCGATTTCCCGAACGTGCGCGACACCAGCGTGGAAGCCATCTGGTACGCCAGCGACGCCTTCAATCGCTACCGCGGCGATGCGTGGATGAAAGACCCGTGCCGCACCTGCGCCGACAAGGAGCGGGATTTCGGCGGCTGCCGCTGCCAGGCCCTCGCCATGACGGGGGATGCCGCGAACGCGGACCCGGTATGCGCCAAGTCGCCACGGCATGGCGACGTGCAGGCCATCGTCATGCACGCGCACAAGGAGCAAGCCACGCAGGCGGCGCAGATCGAGGGCGTGTGGCAGCCGGCGCAGCGGATCGTGTTCCGGTCCGACGCCAACTCGCGCAAGGCGGGCGTGCCGTAATCGAGGCCGCGGCGGCGGTCCTCGGCGCCCCCCCGTCAGTGCACGGTGCGCGACTGTGTCGTCCAGGCGTCGGCGAACGCCTCCCCCATCATGCCCATCGCTTTCTGGTTCGCGTCAGAAAAACGTTCCACCGCCTGCTGCTGCACGTTCATCGCATTTTGCGCCAGCGCTTCCGCACACGACTGGGCGGCCGCCATGAAGGCGCGCAACATATGCTCCTGGATGATATTGGCCGAGCTGAGCAGCAATTGCTGCATGCAGGCCTGCGTCGCTTCCTGGTACATGCTGGCGATCCGGGCCCAGGCATCAAGCCACGGCGCCGACATCGGGTTGGGGAATGTCGCGTTCGGATCTGCGTTGATCGTCCACATCATGGTCTCCTCGAATGGGCCCGGGCGGGCGGTTGCTGCATCGCGTCACGCGAGTGTACGCCTGAGCCGAATTGCGCATCGTTCTTTTAACGAACGTCCCTATGCACACATACATTATCTCTCTGCTATGCAATCTTGACTGACTTAATAAGAAACAACGAGACCGTCCGAAAAAGTGTTGGAAAAACGCTCCAGATTCCACAACAAGTCCTCTTCAACGCTTCTGATTCTTGCTGCATATCATTACTATTAAGCGAACCCGCCACCCGGCCGCGCGTTCGCATGCGGCCAGCTCTTCTTTCTGGAGAAATCGATGTTTCGAACGATGAAGGTCGGCACCCGCCTGACCCTTGGCTTTCTCACCGTTGTCGTGCTGGGCATCATCGTCGCCAGCATCGCGATCTACAACATGGCGCAGATGAACGAACGCGCGAAGCGTTTGTACCATCAGGAATTGCTGGGCCTTTCCTACGTCAAGGAAGCAAATATCGATCTGATCTATATCGGTCGTGCGCTGCGCAGTGCGATGCTGGCGTCGAACGAGGAAACCCGCGCCAAATACCTGGCCGTTACCGACAAGTCCAGACAGCTGATGCAGGAGAACCTCGACAAGGCGCGCCCGCTGTTCTACTCGGTCGAGGGCAAGCGCAACTTCGCCGACGCCGACGCCCAGGTGCGCGAGTACGAAGGCGCGATCGCCGACATGATCAGGCGCATCAAGGCGGAGCCGCCGGCCCAGCAGCGGGAATCGGTGGATTACCTGTTCAGCACCTTCCTGCCGAAGTCGCAGGCCATCGACGACAAGATGACAGACCTGGCCCGCGTCAAGGAGAACCTTGCGCAGCAAGCCAATCTGGACAACAAGAACGCGTATGAAAGCAGCCGCACCACGCTGTTTTTGCTGGTCACCCTCAGCGCCCTGGCCGGCATCGGCTTCGGCGTCCTGATCACCCGCAGCCTGACGCGCCAGCTGGGCGGCGAGCCGGGGTATGCCGCCGACATCGCGGGCCGCATCGCCGCCGGCGACCTGAGCGCGGAGGTGCAAGTGCGTGCCGGCGACGAAACGAGCCTGCTGTTCGCAATGAAAGCCATGCGCGACCGCCTGGCCCGTATCGTCAGCGAAGTGCGCGGCGGCACGGACGCCATCGCCTCCGCGTCCAGCGAAATCGCGCGGGGCAATCTGGACCTGTCGTCGCGCACGGAAGAACAGGCCAGCTCGCTCGAGGAAACCGCGTCGTCGATGGAAGAGCTGACGTCGACGGTGAAGCAGAATGCCGACAACGCGCGCCAGGCCAATATGCTGGCGCAGACGGCGTCGAGCGTGGCCGGCCAGGGGGGCGACGTCGTGGCCCAGGTCGTGCAGACGATGGGCTCGATCAACGCGTCGTCGAAGAAGATCGTGGACATCATCACCGTCATCGACGGCATCGCCTTCCAGACCAATATCCTCGCGCTGAATGCGGCAGTCGAGGCCGCGCGCGCCGGCGAACAGGGCCGCGGCTTCGCCGTCGTCGCGGGCGAAGTGCGCACGCTGGCGCAGCGCTCGGCCGCTGCCGCCAAGGAGATCAAGGCCCTGATCGGCGACTCCGTCGACAAGGTCGAGGCCGGCACGAAGCTCGTCGACCAGGCCGGCAACACGATGAGCGACGTCGTCGCCAGCATCCAGCGCGTGACGGACATCATGGCCGAGATCAGCGCCGCCAGCCAGGAACAGACCTCCGGCATCGAGCAGATCAACCAGGCGGTCAGCCAGATGGACAACGTGACGCAGCAAAACGCGAGCCTGGTCGAGGAAGCGGCGGCCGCGTCGGAGGCACTGCAAAGCCAGGCGGCGAAGCTGGCCGAACTGGTCAGCGTATTCCGCATCGACAACCGTGCCCCGGCGGCCGCATCCCCGGCACCCGTGCGCGCGGAACCGGTCATGACGGCACTGGCGCCGCCGCCCGCCGTCAAGCCGGGCGCTGCCAGGCTGAACGTCACCGCCCGGCCAGCCCCGGTCGCCAAGGCCGCACCGGCCCGCCCGGCCGCGAAAGTGCCGGCCACCACGGCCGGAGCTCGACTCTAGTCGAACCAAATGGGAGTAGACGTGTCCAATCGTGATCATGGAAAGCACGATGGGAATCGGGCAGGCCGCCAGGCTGCTGGGGACCACGGTCAAGACTCTGCAGCGCTGGGAGCGTAACGACCAGCTCGCGCTCGGCGAGCGCACCTGGACCTGTGCCGGCTGCGGCGCGCATCACGACCGCGACGTGAACGCGCCGATCAATCTGCAACGGCTCGCCACCGGCGCCCATGTGGCGCAAACGGCGCTACCCGTGGCGAGCCAGGCGGTGACGCCGGGCACTGCCGCCGGCGATGGGCCGGCGGGAGGCGGGAAAGTGACGCCTGTCAGGCACGAGCACGGTCAGCAGGACGGCTCGGGGCAGGAAGAGATC
>NZ_JBFUDR010000473.1:0-3356 GCF_056404615.1 Massilia sp. P2_C2
CGTCTTACGTGATCGGCAACATCATCGAGCAACCGGCAGCGAACTCGAACTCGACGATGCTGGCCTACGGCGAGGAAGGCGCGTCGAACATCGGCAGCAACCTGTACGTCATCAACAACACGTTCCTGAACGACTACGGCAGCGGCGGCACGTTCATGTTCGTCAGCACCAAGGTTCCGACCCCGGCCCTGGCCCAGAACAACATCTTTGCTGGCGTGGGCATGTTCAGCACCCAGACGTCGACGATCGACAAGACCAACTACCGTGCAGCCGCCCCGAGCTTCGTCAACCGCGCCGCGTACGACCTGCATCCGACCGGCACGCAGATGATCGACATGGGTTCGGACCCGGGTACGTCCCCGCAGGGCGTGTCGCTGGCACCGGTCGCGCAATATAAATCGACCGCGTCGGGCGAAGCACGTCCGGTGTCCGGCAAGCTCGACATCGGCGCGTATGAAGCGGCCACGACCACGACGACCAGCCCGACGCCGACGAGCCCGAGCCCGAGCCCGACCCCGACCCCGACCCCGACCACGTCGACGGTGACCTGGACGAAGTGCGCCAGCGAAGGCTATACCTGCTCGTTCACCGGCAAGCGCGAAGTCCGCTACGGCACGACCACGCTATACACGTCGAAAGTCCTGACCGGTCCGGTCAACTGCGGCAACGGCGTATTCGGCGACCCGGCACGCGGCTATGTGAAGTCCTGCTGGTACTCGAGCGTGACGCAGTAATCGCCCCTGTAACGAAAAAAGGCCGCGAGTCTCGCGGCCTTTTTACATTTTGCGACGTCGATGCGACTACGCGTTACCAGATGATCACGCGATCTTTCGGCGCCAGGTACATCTTGTCGCCCTGCTTGACCTTGAAGGCGTCGTAGAAGCCCGGCTGGTTGCGCAGTGTGCCATTGGCGCGGAACTGGCCCGGCGAGTGCGGGTCGGTCTTCACTTGCACGATCTGCTGCTGCTCCCGCATCTTCGTGCGCCACACCTGCGCCCAACCCATGTACAGGCGCTGTTCGCCGGTGRGGCCGTCGATCAACGGGGCCTTCTTGCCCTTCAGCGAGATCTTGTAGGCCTTGTAGGCGATGGCGAGACCCGAGTTGTCGGCGATGTTCTCGCCCAGCGTCAGTTCGCCGTTCACGTGGTAGCCCTCGATCGGCTCGAACTGGTTGTACTGGTTGACCAGCATCCTGGTCCTGGCCGCGAAGTTCTTGTGATCCGCTTCCGTCCACCAGTCGCGCAGGTTGCCGTCGCCGTCGTACTGCGAGCCCTGGTCGTCGAAGCCGTGGCTGATCTCGTGGCCGATCACGGCGCCGATGCCGCCGTAGTTCACGGCGTCATCCGCATCGGCGTCGAAGAACGGCGGCTGCAGGATCGCGGCCGGGAACACGATCTCGTTCATCTCCGGGTTGTAGTACGCGTTGATGGTCTGCGGCGTCATGCCCCACTCGTCGCGGTCGATCGGCTTGCCCAGCTTGTTCAGCTCGCGGTTGTACTCGACTTCGTGCGAACGCATCACGTTGCCCACCAGGTCGTCACGCGTCACGACGAGCGACGAGTAATCCTTCCACTTGTTCGGGTAGCCGATCTTCGGCGTGAACTTGGCCAGCTTGGCCTGCGCTTCCTTCCTGGTGGCCGGAGACATCCAGTCCAGCTTGTCGATGCTCTGTTTATAGGCGGCCAGCAGGTTCTTGACCAGCGCTTCCATGCGCGCCTTGCGCTCCGGCGGGAAGTACTCGGCCACGTACAGCTTGCCCAGCGACTCGCCCTGCGAGCGCTCGATCGCGCCCACGCCACGCTTCCAGCGCGGTTCCATTTCCTTCACGCCCGACAGGGTCTTGCCGTAGAAGTCGAAGCGCTCGTCGACGTAGGCTATGTTCAGGTAGTTCGCGTAGGCGTCCACCAGATGCATCGTCAGATAGGCCTTCCAGGTCTCCAGCGACGTCTTGTTCGAGATCTCGGCGAAGCCCTTCAGGTAGGTCGGCTGGCTGACGATCACATAGGTCGCCTTGCCGGCGATGCCGGTGGCGTGCAGGTAGCTGTTCCAGTCGTAGTCCGGGGCGATCTTGGCCATGTCGGCCAGCACCACCTTGTTGTAGGCCTTGATCGGGTCGCGCAGTTCGACCTTGGTCCACTGCACCTTCGCCAGTTCCGTCTCGAAGTCGACGATCGAGCGCGCATTGAAGACGGCGCTCTTGTCGCCGGCCATTGCCAGCACCTTCTCGACGTGGGCCAGGTACTTGGCCTTCGCGTCGGCCAGCTTGGCGTCGTCAGGCTTCAGGTAGTAATCGCGGTCGGGCATGCCCAGGCCGCTCTGGTAGATATCGGCGACGTATTTCGTCGAATCCTTGTTGTCCTGGTGGATGCCGAAGTCGTACGGCACGTTCACGCCGATCTTGCCCAGGTGCGCCAGCAGCGCGGGCAGTTCGGACTTGTCCTTCAGGGCGGCGATCTTCGCCAGTTCGCTACTCAAAGGCGTGATGCCCAGTTGCTCCAGCTTCGCTTCGTCCATGAAGCTGGCATAGTAATCGCCGATGCGCTGGGCGTCGGTACCCTTGGCCGGGTTGCCGGCGGCGGCTTTTTCGATGATGCCGCGCAGCTGCGGCAGCGTGTCGTCGCGCAGCTTGGCGAACGAGCCCCAGCTCGACTTGTCGGCCGGGATCTCGACCGTCTTCATCCACTTGCCGTTCAGGTAATCGTAGAAATCATCCTGCGGGCGCACGGCCGGATCGATGTATTCGGTGGCGATGCCGGCGGCCAGGGTCTGGCCCTTCTTGATGGCCGTGTTCTTGGCGGCGGCGCCTTCGGCCGCCTGGACGCCGTTGGCGAGCAGCGCCAGGGTCAGGGCGCTCAACAGGGTGTGCTTCTTCATCATCTCTTCATCTCCCTCGGGTTGTTATGGGTGGGATGGTGGGCCGGCGGGGGTACCGCCGTCCCTGATTATCGCTGATGGCGACGTGTTTGTTTCAGAAACGTTACCAGATGGTGACGCGCTGCGCCGGCGGCAGGTACATCTTGTCGCCTTCCTTCACGCCGAACGCCTCGTAGAACGCGGCCTGGTTGCGCAGCGTGCCGTTGGCGCGGAACTGGCCCGGCGAATGCGGATCGGTCTTCACCTGCACGATCTGCTGCGCCTCGCGCATCTTCGAGCGCCACACCTGGGCCCAGCCCATGAAGAAGCGCTGGTCGCCCGTGAGGCCGTCGATGACGGGCGCCGGCTTGCCGTGCAGCGAGATCTTGTACGCCTTGTATGCGATGGACAACCCGGAGTTGTCGCCGATGTTCTCGCCCAGCGTGAGGGCGCCGTTGACGTGGTAGCCCGGGATCGGCTCGAACGCGTCGTACTGCTTGACC
>NZ_JBFUDR010000474.1:0-3317 GCF_056404615.1 Massilia sp. P2_C2
GCTCAACGTCAATTTTGCTGGTGCGACCTACCAGGCCCGGTTTCTGCTGGCCGAGGTGGAACTCGGCGAAGCAAGGATCGACACCGACAGTACCCATGTGTTTATCGGGGATAACACGACAGTCGCCGTCATTCCCCAGCCCGGCAAGCAGTTCCGCATCGTCGGTCCCGATTTCACGCAAGGCGAAACCGCGGCCGAAGCGATCGACTTTTCGCGCTTCGAGCGCTTCCTGGCCGATAATCAACTGTTCAAGGGCTGGCGCTTCCACTCTCCGAGCCGAGTGATGAGCTACCGCATGCACAAGCGGGTGGCGGAACAGTTCCGGGTCGGCCGGGTATTCCTGGCCGGCGACGCCGCTCACATTCACTCGCCCGCCGGCGGCCAGGGCATGAATACGGGCATGCACGACGCGGTCAACCTGTCCTGGAAGCTGGCGCTTGTGCTCAAGGGCCAGGCCGGTCCGGGCCTGCTCGACTCGTATGAACACGAACGCCGCAGCACCGCGAACGGCGTTGTCGCCGCGACCGACAAAGCGATGCAGATGGTCACCCGGCCGGGGCCGTTCATGCGCTTCCTGATGGGGGCGGTCGGACCGATGCTGTTCCGGATATACCAGCCCAAGGCAACCATTGCCGCCATGGCCCAGCTCAAGCTGCACTACCGCGGCTCGCTTGACGGACAGGGTAAAACGGCTGTGCTCGAGGTCGGGGACCGTATGCCGCGCCTTCCTGTGGCACGTCTTCAGACCACCCTGGATGCCTTCCGGGACGGCGGCTTCGTTCTCTTCCTGTGCGGCGATGCCACCGCCATCGACAAGAACAGCGCACTGCTGCATGAGCTGCACGCGCGTCTGCCGCTGACCTGCTGGGCAATCGTCAGCGACCGCAATTTCCATGCGCGCGAGCCGGACCTGGCCCGCTACTTCCCAGACAGCAGCGGCGTGTACGGCCGGCTCGGTGCACCTGCGGCCATCCTGTGCCGGCCCGATGGCTATGTATTGGCGATCGACAGCGCGGATGGCCTGCCCAATGTCCAGGCCGCCGTCGCGGCGCTGTCAGGCATGGGACGGGCCGGCCCCTCCAGTCACGTGGCGTCCCGCCACGACACGCGTTGCGCCGCCTGATTATTCCTAACCAAAAGTCCACATATGAAACTTCAATCATCCACATCCCGCCGTCAACGCGTTCTGACGGCAACGGCCGCACTGGCCGTGTCCGGCGTGGCTGCGGTTGCCTTGCTGGCCCCGCATGCCCGTACCTCGGCCAAGCCCGATGAGCGTCCTCCGCTGGTCGAAGTGGACGCCACCGCAGTCGTTCCGAAAGACATAGTCCAGTGGCATAGCTATTCGGGCCGCCTGGAAGCGGTCGAAAAGGTCCAGGTCCGCCCTGAGGTCTCGGGCACGATCGTCGCCGTCCACTTCAAGGACGGCGTGCTGGTCAGGAAAGGCGATCCACTGTTCACGATCGATCCGCGTCCCTACCAGGCCGAGGTCGACAGGGCGGGGGCGCAACTCGCCGCGGCTCAGGCGCGCAGTGAATACGCGGCGGCCGAAGCGGCGCGTGCTGAACGGCTTATCGCCGACAACGCCATGGCCCGGCGCGATTACGATGCCAGGCAGAACGCCGCACGCGAAGCGGCAGCCGGCTTACTGGCAGCCAGGGCCATGCTGGCGTCGGCCAGGCTCAACCTGTCGCGCACCGTCATCCAGGCGCCGATCAGCGGGCGCGTATCGCGCGCCGAGATCACGGTTGGTAACGTGGTGACGGGCGGTGCCGAGGCACCGCCGCTGACAACGCTGGTTTCGGTGGCGCCGATCTACGCGTCCTTCGAAGTTGACGAACTCAGCTATCTCCGCTACCTGAACCGCAACAAGAAGAATCCCATCCCCGTCCTGCTCGGATTGGCCGACGAGACGGCCCTCGCATACCGGGGGCAGTTGGTATCGATCGATAACCAGGTCGATCCGGCTGCGGCAACCGTCCGTGTGCGCGCGCGGTTCGACAATGCCGACGGCGCCCTGGTGCCGGGACTGTTCGCCCGCGTCAAGCTCGGCGACGATGTGGCCCGTCCGGCCGTGCTGGTCAGCGACGCTGTCATCAATACCGATCAGGACAAGAAGTTCGTGCTTGTCGCCAACGGGGCGGACCGGGTCGAACGCCGTGAAGTCACGCCGGGCGAACTGGCCGATGGACTGCGGATCATTACCAAGGGACTGGTGGCGGGCGACCGCGTCCTGCTGAACAACCTGCATCGTGTGCAGCCGGGCGACCAGGTCAAGGTCAAGCTGGTTGCACTGGACAACGCCGCCGTCAAACAGCCATGAACATCTCAAAATTCTTCATCGATCGGCCGATTTTCTCGTCGGTCCTGTCGGCACTCATTTTACTGGCGGGCCTGTTTTCCCTGTTCCACCTGCCGGTATCCGAGTATCCCGAGGTGGTCCCTCCATCGATCGTGGTGGAAGCCAAGTACCCAGGCGCCAATCCCAAGGTGATTGCCGAATCGGTGGCCGCGCCGCTCGAAGAGCAGATCAACGGCGTCGAGCACATGCTGTACATGCAGTCCCAGGCCAACAGCGACGGCAATCTCGCCCTGACTGTCACGTTCCAGGTCGGTACCGACCCGGACAAGGCACGCCAGTTCGTCCAGGCCAGGGTCGCCCAGGCCTTGCCACGCTTGCCCGAGGATGTGCAACGGCTGGGCGTGACGACGGTGAAATCGTCGCCGACCCAGACCCTGGTGGTGCACCTGGTGTCGCCTGACAACCGCTACGACATGACTTACCTGCGCAATTACGGCATCCTCAACATCAAGGACCGGCTCGAACGCGTGCCGGGCGTCGGCGCGGTCAAGATCTGGGGCGGCGGAGATTATTCCATGCGCATCTGGCTCGATCCGGCCAAAGTCGCGCAGCGCGGCTTGACCGCAAAGGACGTGATCGCCGCCATCAAGGAACAGAACGTGCAGATCGCTGCCGGCGTCGTGGGCGCATCGCCGATGGGCGACGAGGCGCAGATGCAGCTGGCCATCAATGCGCATGGACGCCTGAGCAGCGAAAGCGAGTTCGGCGACATCGTGCTGAAAAGCTCGCCCAGCGGTGGCGTGACGCGACTGCGCGACGTTGCCCGCATCGAGCTGGGCGCCTCCGAATATGGCTTGCGTTCGCTGTTGGATGAAAAGCCGGCGGTAGCCTTTGCCATCCTGCAGGCGCCGGACGGCAACGCGCTCGACATCTCGCGTCAGGTGCGCGAGATCATGACCGAGGCCAAGCGCGACATGCCGGCCGGCGTCGATTACCGCATCGTGTTCGATCCGAC
>NZ_JBFUDR010000475.1:0-3308 GCF_056404615.1 Massilia sp. P2_C2
GCCAGGATCAGCGCCGCCGCCCGGCTGTGCGCGGCCTGGGCGCGCAGCCGGCTGTTGCTGAGAAAGCTGATGTCGGTGGCGCCCGCGCGGTCCAGCGGGGCGATCCGCGTGACTTCGATGTCCGGGTCGCCCTCCAGCCGCCCGCCGAAGCGTGTGACCAGCTCCGTGAGTCGTGTGCCCATGCCTTTGTCTCCTGTCGCGTCGTTGCGTTCGTATGCGTTCGACAGGGTGCCGGAGCGACGGTTCCGGCGCGCGAAAAGGAAACGGAAGCGGTGTGAGCCAGCGCAAAAGAAAAAGCCCCGCTCGCAACCGGCGCGCAGCTTGCCGGTCGAAAGCGGGGACAAGGGACGTAAAGGGACAGCTATGCGATCAGAACTTGCCGCGGATGCCCAGCTGGAAGGTGCGCCCCGGATCGTACGACGTGAACTGCGCGTTCGGGAACTGGAAGTAGCCTTCGCGCCGCGCCTTGTTCAGGTTGACGATGTCGAACGTGATCGTCGGCCAGTTGTCGCGGTCCAGCACCTGCTCCAGGTCCACGCTGGACGAGAAGTCGGCCTGCTTGTACGAGCGGCCGTACAGTGCCGCCAGGGTCACGCCGCTCTGGTTGGCGTTGGCGCTCTGGCTGCCCTGCTGGTACTGGTGCGAGATGCGCGCCATCCAGCCGTGGTTCTCGTAGTAGAAGCCGAAGTTGTTGCTCTTCTTCGGCACGTTCAGCGCCACGAAGCCTTTGGTGCCCTCGCCGCTCGCGCTCTGGTTGATCAGCGTGGCCGTCTCGCTGAAGCCGAAGCCCTTGATCGGCAGGACCTTGTCGAGCGGCTGGACCCAGCCGATCTCCAGGCCGCGCACGGTCAGCACGCCGGCGGCGTTGCGTTCCTGGCTCATCACGACGGTGGCCACGTCCGGACCGCCGCGCGAGTTGATCGCCACCTGCTGCGTCGGGATCAGGTTGTTGTACGTGATGCCGTAGGCGGCCAGGGCGGAGAACGGCATCGTGAGGTTGTCGATCACGGTGAAGCCCTTCACCTTCTTCTGGAACACGGTCAGGCTGACATAGCCTTCACGTCCGGTGTACCAGTCGATACCGAGGTCGATATTGTTCGACAGATAGGGCTTCAGTCCCGGGCTGCCGATCGTGCCGACGTCGGCCGACGTGCCGCTGAAGTTGATGCCCGGACGCAGCGAGTTCGGGTTCGCGCGGGTCATGCTCTTCGACAGCGCGATGCGGGCCACGACGTCCTGGCGCAGCGTGATGGCGGCGGTGGCCGACGGCAGCGTGTCGTTGTACGTCGTGTCCTGGTACACCCACTCGGTCTGGTTCGGGTACTTCGAACCGTTCAAGGTCAGGGCCGCATTGCGCGGGTCGCTGAACGAGTTCAGGGAGCCCACTTCCTGCCTGGTGCGGACATAGCGTACGCCGGCGTTGTAGCGCACCGGGAAGCTGGCCAGTTCGGTCTGGCCGTTGATCTCGGTGTAGAAGCCCGTCGTCCGTTCACGCACATAGCCCGAGCTGGCGCCCGTCGAGGAGCTGGTGGAATCCGGCGCGCTCGAGTTGTATGCGTCGTAGTTCGAATCCTTGCGGAAGCGGTCCCAGTCGACGACCAGGCGCCCGTACGGCCCCTGCACGAGGTAGCTGGACAGCTTGTTCAACGGGATCAGCGAACCCTGGTACACGAGCGGTGCCGTCTGGCCGGCCGTGTAGCCGGTGCCGTAGCCCGGGTACAGCGCGGCGGCGCTGGCGCCCGGCGTGCCGGCGCCGTCGCACGGCGGTGCGCCGTTCGGGCCCTGGATGAAGACGGACGGGTTGTTGCCGCAGACGGCAGCCTGCCAGGCGGCCGAGTTGTCCTGGCCGCGGATGCGACGGTCGATGTCGTCGTAGGCGAGACCGGCCTTCAGGCTCAGCTTCGCATCGCCCCAGGTCAGGTCCGTGTGGAAGCCCTTCGTGCTCGTCTCGCGCACCTCGTTCTGGATGTTGACGCGGCCGCCGGCCCAGACGAAGTTGGCCGGGTTGTTGACGTCCTGGTTGAACGTGATGCTGGGCACGCCGCCGTTGTTCTGGAACGTGGTGACGAGGCCGCTGCCTGCGGCCGTGATCGGCATGACGGTCGGCGCTTCGTGCGAGAACGACGACTTGGTGGCGTTGGCCTGGGCATCCAGTTTCAGGGTCGGGGTGATCTTCCACTCCATGCCCGGGTTGATGCCCTTCAAGGTGGTGCGGTCGCGACGCGGGCCGAACTCGATGAAGTAGGTCGCGTTGGAGTACGTGCCCGACGTGACCGTGCACCCCTGGCTGCAGTCGTTCTTGTCGACCTGCATGTTCAGCGGGATCGCCGCGTTGTTGCGGACCGCCCAGGTGTAGGCGATACGCTGCATGTCGTCGTCTTTCTTGCTGTACAGCGTGTCGACGTAGAAGTGCAGGTTGTCGAGCGGACGCCATTCGGCGCTGATGATGGCCGAGCCCTTGTCGCGCGTGCCGAAGTAATCCATGAAGCGGCCCAGGCGCGGCACGAGGGCGTTGTCGATCTGGTCGATCGTCAGGCCCGGATTGTGCGCCAGCAAGAATGCCTGGTCGATCGGCGTGCCCGCCACGAGGCCCGCGCCGGCCCCGGCCGGGACGGTGGCCGGAATGGTCCAGTTGCCGCCGCCGGTGCTGTTGCGGGTCGGCGACGAACTCTGGGCGGCCGTCAGGTTCGGATTCGTCAGGCCCACGGTCTCGTAGCCCCGCGTGTGCGCTTTCTGGCGGTTGACGGCGATGCCGGCCAGGAGACCGAACGTATCGCCCCAGGTCTTGCTGGCCAGGATGGAACCGCGGCCGCCGACGCCGTCGGCGATCTGCTGTTTCTGCGCCGTGCCGCTGTACGACACGTGGGTGCCCGGATTGTCGAACGGACGCGCGCTGCGCATGTTCACGACGCCCGCGGCGCCGCCTTCGATCATGTCGGCCGTCGGGCTTTTGCTGACGGTCAGTTTAGTGAACAGATCGGTCGGCAGCAGGTCGAGGTCGATCTCGCGGTTGGTGTTCGCGCCGTCGATCGGACCGGACGACGCCACGGCCATCTGCGCATTGTTCAGCAGGATCTTGGTGAAGCTCGAACCCAGGCCGCGGATCTGGATGTTCATGYCCTCGCCCGTCACGTCGCGCGCGATCTGCACGCCCGGCACACGGCTCAGCGATTCGGCGATGTTCTTGTCGGGGAATTTACCGATGTCTTCGGCACTGATGGTGTCCTGGAAGCCGACGGCTTCCTTCTTGTCCTTCGCCGACGACAGCAGACTGGCGCGGTAGCCGGTCACCTTGACGACGGCAGTAT
>NZ_JBFUDR010000476.1:0-3306 GCF_056404615.1 Massilia sp. P2_C2
CTGCTGGACGATTCTTCCCTCCTGACTCGCCACATCGGCGGCAGCGGCAAGGTGGCCATCGTCACCAACACCACCGTGGCGCCGCTGTACCTGGACAAGATCGCGGGCCCGCTGCGTGCGGCCGGGCGCGAGGTCGTGCCCATCATCCTGCGCGACGGCGAGGAATACAAGAACTGGGAGAGCCTGAACGAGGTGTTCGACGCGCTGCTGGCCAACAAATGCGACCGCAAGACCACGCTCGTGGCACTGGGCGGCGGCGTGATCGGCGACATGACGGGCTTCGCGGCCGCCACCTACATGCGCGGCGTGCCGTTCGTGCAGATTCCGACCACGCTGCTGGCGCAGGTCGATTCCTCGGTGKGCGGCAAGACCGGCATCAACCACCCGCTGGGCAAGAACATGATCGGCGCCTTTTACCAGCCGCGCGCCGTCATCGCGGACACTGCCACGCTCGACACCTTGCCGGACCGCGAACTGTCGGCCGGCCTGGCGGAAGTCATCAAGCACGGCGCCATCCTCGACGCCGGCTTCTTCGACTGGATCGAGGCGAACATCGGCAAGCTGATGGCACGCGACCACGCGGCCCTCGCGCACGCGATCGCGCGCTCGTGCGAGATCAAGGCCGACGTCGTGGCGCGCGACGAGCGCGAAGGCGGCCTGCGCGCCGTGCTGAACTTCGGCCACACCTTCGGCCATGCCATCGAGGCGGGCCTGGGCTACGGCGAATGGCTGCACGGCGAGGCCGTCGGCTGCGGCATGGTGATGGCGGCCGACTTGTCGCGCCGCCTGGGTCTGATCGACGACGCCGCCGTGGAACGCGTGCGCAACCTCGTCGAGGCGGCCGGACTGCCCGTCGTGGCGCCGGACCTGGGCGTCGATCGCTGGATCGAGCTGATGGAGGTCGACAAGAAGAACGAGGGTGGGGCGATCAAGTTCATCCTCCTGAAACCGCTGGGCAGCCCGAGCATCACCAACGCTCCGCGCGACCAGCTGGAAGCGACGTTGGGGGCCTGCATCAAATGATCGATTTCGACGCCCACCTGGCTCCATACGCGGCGCAATCGTCGAAGAGCCGTGGGCGTCGCCATCCGGAACCCGCGCCGGGCGCGCGCAGCGAGTTCCAGCGCGACCGCGACCGCATCATCCACTCGACCGCGTTCCGCCGGCTCGAATACAAGACCCAGGTTTTTCTCAATCACGAGGGCGACCTGTTCCGCACCCGCCTCACGCACTCGATCGAGGTCGCGCAGATCGCACGCACGCTGGCGCGCAGCCTGCGCCTGAACGAAGACCTCGTCGAAGCGACCGCCCTCGCGCACGACCTGGGCCACACGCCGTTCGGCCACGTCGGCCAGGACGTGCTGAACGACTGCATGAAGGACTACGGCGGCTTCGAGCACAACCTGCAAAGCCTGCGCGTCGTCGACCACCTGGAAGAGCACTACGGCGCCTTCGACGGCCTGAACCTGACCTTCGAGACGCGCGAAGGCATCCTGAAACACTGCTCGCTGACGAACGCGCGCCAGCTGGGAGAACTCGGCCAGCGCTTCATCGACAGGACGCAACCGAGCCTGGAAGCGCAGCTGACGAACCTGGCCGACGAAATCGCCTACAACAACCACGACATCGACGATGGCCTGCGTTCCGGCCTGCTCACGATGAAGCAGATGGAAGAGGTGGAGTTGTTCGCGCGCCTGCACTACGAGGTGGTGCGCCAGTATCCGGGCCTGCCGGGGCGGCGCGAGCTGTATGAAACGATCCGCCTGATGATCACGGCGATGACGGCCGACCTGGCCGCGACGTCGGCCCAGCTGCTGGCGGACGCTTCTCCGCAAAGCATCGAGGACGTGCGCGCCGGGCCGCCGCTGATCCGCTTCTCGCAGAAAATGCGCGAGGAGACGACCGCGCTGAAGCGCTTCCTGCACGCGAACCTGTACCGCCACTTCCAGGTGAACCGCATGCGCGTGAAGGCGAGCCGCATCGTGCACGAGCTGTTCGACGCCTTCATGAACGATCCGGTGCTGCTCCCGCCGGATTACCAGGTGGCGTCGGGCGACACGATGAGGCAGGCGCGCAAGATCGCCGATTACATCGCCGGGATGACGGACCGGTATGCGATCAAGGAACACCGGCGCATCTATTCGCTCGATACCTTCTGACGCCTGAAAATTCGGGGTCAGAGCACATTTGCACGCCAATTCGGGGTCAGAGCACTTTTTGGAGATATGGCTTCACAGCTATTTCAGACCGCATCCGATGCGGCCGTCATTGCTCACTGGCCAGCGGCGGAGCATGATTCGATGCGTGGTTATGCCTTGAACCCATTGTCGCGAAACGTGCTCTGACCCCGAATTTTCTGACCCCGAATTTTCCAAATAATGTGCTCTGACCCCGAATTTTTCAGGCGAACAGCGACGGCGTTGCCAGTTGTGCCAGCAGCTTCTTGATGGGCGCCGGCAGCGGCGCCTCGGCGATGGTCGCCAGGTCCCACCAGATGTGGCCCGCCGGCGTGTCGCCCCGCACCGCGAGGCCGATGCGGTAAGGCTGGATGTGCAGGCGATAGTGCGTAAAGCCGTGCACCAGCGGCAGCAGCGCCTCGACCTCGGTCACGGTGCCGAATTCGCCGGCGGCATCGGCCAGCGTCGCGTCAGGCACGGCGTCGGCCTCGTCCAGCGCCACGTGGCCGTCGTATTCCGGTAGCGACAGCAGGCCGCCCCAGATCCCGGATTCGGGCCGCTGCTGCAGCAGCACCTGCCCCGCGTCGACGATGGCCAGCATCAGCGCGCGCCGCTCCGGCGTCGCCTTCTTCGGCTTCGGCACGGGCAGCTCGCCCGTGCGGCCGGTGGAGAAGGCCACGCAGCGGTCCTGCAGCGGGCAGCGGCCGCAGTCCGGCTTGCCGCGCGTGCACAGCGTGGCGCCCAGGTCCATCAGGCCCTGCGTATAGGCTTCGATGCCTTCGCCGTCCGGCAGCAGCGCGTCGGCGCGGCGCCACAGCGCGTCTTCCACCGGTTTGATGCCCGGGTATTCGTCGATGCCGAACACGCGCGCGAACACGCGTTTCACGTTGCCGTCCAGGATCGCGGCGCGCGCGCCGCCGGAAAAGGCGGCGATGGCGGCGGCCGTCGAGCGGCCGATCCCGGGCAGGTCGGCCAGCAGCGCCGGGTCGCTGGGGAATACGCCGTCGAAATCCGCGACGACGCGCTTTGCGCACGCATGCAGGTTGCGCGCCCGCGTGTAGTAACCGAGGCCGCTCCAGTGCGCCATCACGTCGCCCGCCGGGGCGGCGGCGAGGTCGTACACGGTCGG
>NZ_JBFUDR010000477.1:0-3276 GCF_056404615.1 Massilia sp. P2_C2
ATGGCGCGTGACTTCGATCGTCAGGTCGCCGAACTGCAAGTGCGTGCCGCCATACTCAACCGCTTCACGCGGCTGGGCACACTCACGCAAAAGGCTACGTATCCATGCTTTCCTATGAACCGATTTGCCTAGAGACAATTGGAGAGAATGCTGGCACAGGCTGCAGCGTAGAATAGGGGAAGGAGYCGTAATCACATCGCAAGCGTGAACTGTTCTCAGCAGCAGGAAATTGTCAATAAAACAAATATTAGGAAGGAGCATCCATGGCCTGGCAATTTGTTTTTCAAGCGACATCTATCAGCGCACTCGACTCGATCCGTGCACAGGGATTGATTGCCAGTCGCGACGCCCGGCTCAAACTTGGCATTACCGCAGGATTTACCAACCTCAACCTGAGTACGCGTGCGGTGACAGAGGATGACCGACAAAATATATTTTTTGGTTCCTTCGCTACCGCGCTAAAGTATGCGCGCGAAGAAATCAACAACCGCCTCCCACCGGGGCCCATGGCGATTCTCAGAGCGCTAGTCAACAGCGCAGATCTAAGCGGCGAGGATGGCTTGAGCGGATGGCGCTGCCCCAAGAACGTGCCGCCCCGGATGCTCTTTGTCGTAGTCGCGCGACCGCGCTGGCAATGGGAGCCTTTGGTGAACACGTCCCCACCGTCCAATATCTTTAACTTCCTTGGATCGCAGGGGAATTTCGAGGAATTGGTCAGCACCCTCGATGCGAATGTCCCGGACCGCGCCAACCCGCCCCGCACCGGGCCACCAGCCAAAAAGTTTGTGTTCCCTACAAAGGTGTCGTAAGGCTTGGAAGACCATGGCTCGGCGTTGCCACGCCCGCGTAGCATCGGCACGATTGGCAGCTCACCTTAAGGGAACGCTGCAGGACGAGGTCGAAACCAAGGCCGCTACGTACCAAGCCCCACAAGTTCATGACTCAAAAGGCAAGCTGATGGTGCGCTCGTTAAGTTGGGTGGATTGCGGCGCCCACGGCTGCTGACCTGGCTAGGACCGCAAAATATCATCGCGCGATGGCCCAACTCGACGCAGCATAACTGCCGAGGAAAAGGCGCAGCAGTACCTACGCCGCGCTCGACGCGGCTGTGGCATTGAGAGGGGCGGCACAGTGCCGACCTCGTAATAAGGAAGAAGATGAGCACAGTTTTCGGCTTTGTTGCATAARTCGGTCCCAGYAGCCCGCTCGGGCGCAGGTAAACTGACGACATGAGTGCTCYTGCAAAACCGAAGTACCGAACGACCAATTGGAAAGCATACAACGCGGCGCTGAASGCGCGCGGCTCGCTGCACATCTGGCTGGACAAGGACATGTGCTGGCACGGCAGTGCCAGCGGCAAACGGGGTCGCAGCCCGACATACAGCGAGGCGGCGATCCAGTTCTGCCTGACCATCAAGGGCCTGTTCAGTCTGCCCCTGCGCCAGGCGATGGGCATGGCGCAAAGCCTTCTCAAACTGTCCGGCCTCGACTGGCAAGTACCCGACTTCAGCACGGTCAGCCGGCGCCAGAAGAATTTGGCGGTGATGATCGGGGCGCACCCGAAGACGACGGGAGTGCATCTTCTGGTCGACAGCACCGGCATCAAGATGCTGGGCGAAGCCGAATGGAAGGTCAAAAAGCATGGGGCCGATTACCGTCGCCAGTGGCGCAAGATCCATCCCGGCATCGACGCGGACACGCTGGAAATCCGGGCCATCGAAGTGACCGACAACGCGACCGGCGACGCGCCAATGCTGCCATGCCTGCCCGATCAGATCGACGCTGACGAGATGATCGCCAGCGTCAGTGGCAGAAAAGGTGGACCCTCGCGGGCCGACGGCGTCAGAAGCGCCTAAAGTGAAAGCTGCAAAGCTTGCAAGGTTAACCGGAGGATCCACATCATGAATGCTACTCGCAAAACGGTGGTCGGTGTCGACACGGCCAAGAATGTATTCCAGCTGTACACGGTGGACAAGGAGACGGGCGGCATGAGCAAGCGTGGCGACACGTACCTTCGAACGCTGCTGATCCATGGAGCACGCGCAGTATTCCGTCACGCCAAGACGCCCAGCGCGTGGTTGCRGCAACTSAGYCARCGCCGGCCRCCCAACGTGGTGATCGTYGCRCTGGCCAACAAGATMGCGCGCACGATCTGGGCGGTRTTGGCCCATGAGCGYGYGTATGACAAGRACCACGTCAGCTTAAAGCCGCTCGCGCACTCGACGTGAAGAATGCCTTTAACTGACGAAAGAATGACACGTCACCAGTTGCGTTAGGTATTGAAAGTGATGACAGACAGGTCAGACCGGGATCCATTAAACCTGAACTTCTTCCTGGGCCACCAAGCCCGTATTTGGAATGAGGCGTGGATCAGCGGATTTCATCGGGGCCAGCGGCGTTGCCGGGTACAAGGCCGGATATAGAACTGCGACTTTCCTCGTCTGAACAGAGCTGAAAATACCTTGCAAAAGGGAGGCGTCCATATAGAAGAAGTGGACTGGCTATCATCGACGCAGTCTCGTTGAAACAAAAATGCGATGCTTMAAACTGCTCGRTGAACGSGTSATGGCGCGTGACTTCGATCGTCAGGTCGCCGAACTGCAAGTGCGTGCCGCCATACTCAACCGCTTCACGCGGCTGGGCACATCCCAGACCGTCGCCATGCCCTGAATCCGTCGGGGGTTTGGGGTATTAGTGTGCCGCAGCAAGCGGCGTAGGAGATGAGGGTAGGCCCCTCGCAATCGGCTTGCAGGAGCGGGTTGATATCGACGCCACATCTGTTTCAGTGTATCGAGATCTTTTCGTTGGTATGCACCGACGAATTCTTTAAAACGGCTAACGAACCTGGTTTGCGTGGCATAAAGTTCACGCCAATTGACGAAGCCTACACTTACGATCCGGGGACAGACTGGTGCACTGTCTGAAACTTCGGTGCGTCATCCTTTATTTGAAATAATCGGGCACCACTAAACGGGCTCCACAGCATCTTGAACTCAATGAATGATGAGCGCATCGTTCGGTGGACCAACAGGCACCCGGTTCGCCTCCACCATATTGAAATTCAATAAAATCCCGTTCGACTTCTCCATCTCAAGAATATCGTAGATCCACCACGTCGGAACGATCGCAAGCGACTTGTCCGGGTTGAGGACGCTGGCGACATAATGCTCGTCCAGATAGTCATCCTTGAAGTTCACTTCGTTCCAATCCCAGCCGAACTGCCTGACGTATTGTTCGCCCAGCGTCACGGCTAGCCCGGCCACCTGGTCCTCGTCC
>NZ_JBFUDR010000478.1:0-3239 GCF_056404615.1 Massilia sp. P2_C2
GTGCGCGCGCGTGGCGGCGCGCAGGTTGCGTGCGCGCCGCAGGCGCGTCCGGCTGCTGGCCACGGCCTCGACGAGCGCTCCGATCATGGTGTTCTCTCCCTCGATGTGTGCGCGTGCGCCTAGCGGGGGGTGGATGAAACGGGCGATGCGTTGATCCGGCTTTCGTGCGCTTCGCCCCCCGTTTTTTGCGGTCTGTCGCACGCCGCTGGAGGCCGCGAAGCCCGATGGCTACAGTACACACATCGACAGCAGCATCAACCCCGAGGAGAAACATCATGAACGTCATCAAGCACATGGAAGCCGCCTTTGTGGTCGCACTGAGCCTGGCAGCCGTCACGAGTGTCGCCGTCGACCGCATCCAGCCCGCGCAGGCCGCCACGCCGGCATTCACCGCCACCGCAGGCATCCCCGTCGTGCACGTCACGGCGAAGCGTCTGACGCCGGCCGAGAAGCAGCAGATGCTGGCGCTGGAACGCGTGCGGAGCCGTGCATGATGTGCGCTGCTGATAGTTACGTAGGGTGGGCCCCCCTGTGCCCACGCGGACGTTCGCGGTTTGTTGACGTCACGCGTGGGCACGTTTCATTGGATTGATGCCCCCGGCATCAATCCCCCCCGGCCCCAAATGCCCACCCTACGATAAAAGCCCGACCATAATGTGTTTCAAGTGTAAGGAACTGCTTCAATTGCTGAATCGCTAGGCGGACAAGGCTATATTGGGCTCATCCGAAGTCCGGATTGGAGACCAGATCATGAAACGCCTCACGCTCGCCGCCCTCATCGCCGTCGCCGCCGCCGCACCGCTGCCCTCGATGGCGTACAACAATGTCAGCCTGTTCATCGGCACCGCGCCGCCGGCCCCGTTGTACGAACGCGTCCCGCCGCCGCGCCACGGTTATGTGTGGGCGCCCGGCCACTGGGAATGGAGCGGCCAACGCCATACGTGGGCGCCGGGTTACTGGGTCGTCGAGCGTCCGGGCTATGTCTACCGCACGCCCGCCTGGTACCAGGGCAATGGCGGCTGGTATATGCAGCCGGCGGCCTGGACACCGTACGGCCCGGACCGCGACCGCGACGGCGTGCCCGACCGCTTCGAACGCCGCTACGACCGGGGCCATGACCGCGGTTATTACGGCGACCGTCCTTACTATCGCGACCGTGACCGCGACGGCATCCCCGACCGCTACGAGCGCGGCGGCCGCCGCTGGGACGAGGACCGTGACGGCATACCGAACCGCTATGACCGCGACCGGGATGGCGACGGCGTCCCGAACCGTTGGGATCATCGGCCGGACAATCCTTACCGCCGCTGATGTTGCAATAACGTAGGGTGGACGGGTCCCCCGTCCACGCGTTCAGATGCCCCTGCTATTACAGCAACGCTAGCTCTGACTGGACGCGTGGACGGAAGAGCCGGCTGCGTGCCCCGGTCCACCCTACATTTCTGTGCGGCTACGGCGATCGGGAAAAGCGGGTATCCTGTCGGCATGACTGACCTGGAACGCATCGCCTACAAGACCGAACGGGCCGCGAGCCGCCGCCTGGCGCAGAGCGCGGGCCTGTCCGCCGACGAGGCCTTGCGCCGCACGCTGGAACGCGTGGCCGGCACGGGTGGCCTCGCCGCCCTCATCGCCTTGCGCACGGGCATGCTCGCGGCCCAGGCCGCACGCGAAGCGGCGCGTGCCGCCGAGAAAGCCGCTGCCGCCGCGCGCCGTGCTCATCTCCGCGACGCCCGGCCGACCGCCTGGCGCGCCTGGTTCGACGGTTCCGCCCGGCCAAATCCCGGCCGCTGCGGCATCGGCGCGCTGCTGGAAGGACCGGGCGGCATCAAGGTCGAGCTCGCTCAGCCGGCCGGCCACGGCAACAGCAGCGAGGCGGAATACCGCGCGCTGATCGCGCTGCTGGAGGCGGCCGTTGCCCACGGCGCGCGCGACCTCACGATCCACGGCGACAGCCGGGTCGTGATCGACGACGTCAACGGTCCCGACCTGTATGCCGCGCCGGCGCTGGCCGCCTACCGCGCCCGCGTCCAGGCGCTGCTGGTCCACCTGCCCGACGCGCGCCTGCGCTGGGTGCCGCGCCACAGGAATGCCGCGGCCGACGCACTGTCGCAGCGCGCGTTCGCCACCGAATCCACCCTGGACACCATTGCAACAAGTGACGAATCCTGCTGAACTCTACGCCTGGCGCCCGCGCCTCGCGCAACTGGCGGCCGCGGCCGCCGGCGATGCGCCGGACGGCGCCCATGACCTGAACCACGTCGAACGCGTCTGGCGCAATGCGCAGGCGCTGCTCGCGCATCATCCGCAGGCCGACGCCCTCGTCGTGCTGGCGGCCTGTTATCTGCACGATCTCGTCAACGTGCCGAAGAACGATCCGCGCCGCGCCGGCGCATCGCGCCTGTCCGCCGAACTGGCCAGCGAACGCCTCGCGGCGCTCGGCTTTCCGGCGGAAAAGTTGCCGGCCGTCGCGCACGCCATCGAGGCGCACAGCTTTTCCGCCGGCGTCCCCGCGACCACGCTGGAAGCCCGCATCGTGCAGGATGCGGACCGGCTGGACGGCCTTGGCGCCGTCGGGTTGGCGCGCATGTTCTACATCGCCGGCCGCATGGGCAGCGCGCTGGCGCACGGCAGCGATCCGCTGGCACAGGACCGTCCGCTCGACGACAAGGCGTATTCGCTCGACCATATCGAAGCGAAGCTGGCGCGCCTGCCGGCCATGATGCAGACGGAGGCCGGCCGGGCGCTGGGCGAAGCGAGACTGGCCACGCTGACCGGATTCCGCGCCGCGTTCGCGGCCGAGTGGAGCGGCGCGACGCCCTCCGGCACCTGACGGCCGTGGCGCGGCCGCCGTGCCCGCGGGCCGATGCGTTGTCACCAGTGCAATCGGTGCTACCATAGGCGTTTTCCGCAACGCCACCGGAAGCCCATGACCACCAGCGCGACACTTGCCAAAACACCCACCGGCAACCTGAACTTCGTCCTGATCTGCGTCTTCGTCGACATGCTCGGCGTCGGCCTCATCGTGCCCGTGCTGCCGGGCCTCGTGGGCGAATTCGTCGCCAACCGCGAGCAGCAGGCGCTGTGGTACGGCGTGCTCGGCGCCACGTTCGGGCTGATGCAATTCCTGTTCATGCCGATGGTGGGTGCGTTGTCCGACCGCATCGGGCGCCGGCCCGTGCTGCTGTATTCGATGGGCGGCATGTGCATCAACTTCCTCGCGACGGCCTGGGCGCCGAACC
>NZ_JBFUDR010000479.1:0-3238 GCF_056404615.1 Massilia sp. P2_C2
GTAGTACATCAATGCCGATGTGTCCCGCTCCGGCATCGCCCGCCTTCTCAAGCGCGAAGGGATGGCACGCCTGGAGGATGTGATCCCGAAGGCCGAGGGCGAAACGATCGCACCGAAGAAAACCCTCAAGGACTACGAACCCGGCTTCATCCACATCGACCTCAAGTACCTGCCGCAGATGCCGGATGAGACCTCGCGCCGCTACCTGTTCGTCGCCATCGACCGCGCCACACGCTGGGTTTTCATGCACATCTACAGCGACATGACCGAGGCGAGCAGCGTCGATTTTCTGCGTCGGCTCAAGCTGGCTTCGCCCATCAAGATCAGCAAAATCCTGACCGACAACGGCTCGCAATTCACCGACCGTGTCGCCACCAAAGACAAAAAGCCCAGCGGCAAGCACGCCTTCGATGTCGCTTGCGCAGCCCTGCCTGCCGAGCATCAATTGGCACCACCGCGCCATCCGCAAACGAATGGCATGGTCGAGCGTTTCAACGGCCGCATCAATGAACTGCTGCAGCAAACCCGTTTCGACAGCAAGGCCGACCTGGCGACGGCCTTGCTGAACTACTTGAAGCTGTACGACCACCACATACCGCAGCGCGTCCTTGACGCAAAAACGCCCATCCTGGCACTCAAGGAATGGCAGAAGAAGCGGTCTGAATTATTCGTCAAACGCGTTTATGATCAGACGGGACTCGACACTTAATCTCCCGCATGAATTTCAATAGGGGCGAATGCGTGAACTCATCCTGCAAACTTATCTTGACGCGATTGATTGCCGGACCCACTTCGTCCAGAAATCAATCCGCCGAATATAGCGTTTAAAACCAAAGCCAGTTGCGGTGAGAAATATGGCTACACGATAAGTAAAACAAGTATTTTTAACCTGCCTCAATACCCAAATACTTCCTCATGGAGGTTACGGATTTGTTTTCACGCCCGGCAAAATAATCATCCAAACGTTCTTCAATATGGAACGAAAACCAAGTGGAGAGTATTTCCAAACCTGCACATTCTTCTTTGGCCGCCGGCTCCTCTACTCCCGCACTATATATGTAGCATTGTTCCGAACCAATGGGCTTATGCAAATAGCTGGAAGGTCGCGCATAGTCGCCAGTCAACTCCACATGCCCGACATAATTCCATTTACCCGCAGTTGGCGCGTCCTTAGCCACCGGGACCCTAAAACCCAATGGAAAGCCCAATAACCCTTCAGGAAGAGCCGGAGATTCGGTACGGAAGTTAAAAAACGCAAAATCATTTGTGCAACAAACAAGCCCCAACGCATATCCCCCTGATTTTAGAGGGATTGCGTACACATCACCTGGTTTAAAATTTTTCCTTGTCTTTGGCTTCATTTTTATGGCCCCCACCTTCGTCTCGGCGGCGAGTTATCTGGCAAAGTTCCCCACCTAGCAACTGCCGCACTCATATACCAATATCTGTTCACGCTAAGGTCTGCGACCCCGTTAATCTTATTGCGAGCAGTCCCGCCAACACTTTGAGCCCCTCCAAAGAAGTCAATAAGCTGCTGCTCGCGGCCACGGATCTCACTGTAATCAGTCGTCCAGCGATCTACAACTGGGGGAGCAAATCCTTCCTGGTTCAGATGCAGTTGCTGCAGCCCACGTTGACGCACCAAAGCTTCGGGAGTGCCATATCCACTAGTACGGCCAGAATAAACTTGACCTGAAGCCGGATTCACTCGGGTGTAGGTTACATAAATAAATTTATCTTGGTCATCGGTACGTAATTTGCTGGCGGTAATAGTGACTACAGCCATGGCTACAACGCCAGCAAGCCCAGGAACAGCCTCCCCAGCTGTACCTCTTGCCCCAGCTGGCTCACCAACTTCACCGACTCCCTTAAACGGGCCAACCGGTAACGGACATTTACCCGCACATGCAACAGAGTTTTCAAGGAAATCACGCTGTCCCGGAGTCAATGTTCCTGGACCATTTCCGTTGCTTGCCGACGCCCCTGAATCATTGAGCCACTTAAGAAATTCATCCGCCCCACCAGTGCCACCTTGACTGCGCCACTCCTTAACCAAGGGGACGAGCTGTTTCATGCGATTAAATTCTGCCAGTGCTTGCCGCTGATCGAACTGAAAGCCCTGCAATTTGAAACTTGCATCCAGCCCCTCGTTATAGTTCCGGTACCAGTCTTGCGCCTGCTGCCAGGACGCCGACTGCTGCGCGTACTGGGCCTGGGCCTGCGCAGCGTAATACTCGTTGAACTTGGCGATCTCCTCGGTCGTATATTGTATCTGGTTCGTCAACACCTTATTCGCGCAGGACACGCCGCCGCACATCAGGAGACCCAGAGGCCTGCCCGCGCCGGCAAAGGCCAGGCCGGCGGCGGACGTGTAAATATGGACACCAACTCGCACCATATTGCCTTGGCGCATGGCCAAGCCGATGKCGCTGACGCTAACCAGGGGCCGCGCGTCTGACAGACCGGTGGGGTCGGCGCAGGTCAGCGGGTTGTTCTCGCAATAGCTGTAACGGTTGAAGCTCTGCAGGTTGCCCGCGTCATTCACGGCGGGATTAGGCTGCATGAACATGCCCAGCATCGGGTCGAATAGCCGGCCATTCATATGCACGACGCCCACGTCGTCCAGCTGCTCGGCGCTAGTGAAACCATTGCCGGTACCGGCATTCAGGGTCGGGCTCCAGTCCACCACCACGTTGCCGTTGGCGTCGTAGCTGCCATTGGTATAACGACGCTTGCCGAACGGATCGTAGGCATAGCGCGCGGTCACCGCACCCGTGTGGTCGGTGGTGCTGATCAGGCTGCCCAGGTGGTCCTTGTGCCAGTACTCCACCTTCACCAGGCTGACGCTGGCCGGCGGACTTTGCGTGATGTCCACCGATGGCGCCGGCAGCGCACCGGTGCTGATCAACACGCCGATGACCTGGCCACCCGCGCTCAGCATGTGGCGGTTGCTCACCGCGCCGCCAGGCGCGGTTTCGCTCTCGAAGTCCCCTCCCACGTACCATGTGGTGCGCGTGCCGCTGGCGTTCACCCGGGTTTCGCTCACCCGCGCGTGGTTCTCGTCGTATTGCCAGGTGTATTTCGGACTACCGAACGGGCCCTGCAGGCCCTGGCCGCTGTCCGGCTGGTCGAAGCTGGTGTAGCTGACGCTACGGTATTTGCCGTTGGTGGCGCTGATGACGTTACCGTTGTCGTCGTAGCCGTAGCTGGCGGTGTAGCTGCCCGCCACGCTGCGCAC
>NZ_JBFUDR010000480.1:0-3212 GCF_056404615.1 Massilia sp. P2_C2
GGCCGCACCTACGCCGGCCGCACCGATTCCGAACGCGGCCAGCTACACCGGCCCGGTCGACGTCGAATGCGAGATGATGGTGCTGGGCGCGGGCCCCGGCGGCTACTCGGCCGCCTTCCGCTCGGCCGACCTGGGCATGAACACCGTCCTCGTCGAGAAGTATGCAACCTTGGGCGGCGTCTGCCTGAACGTGGGCTGCATCCCGTCCAAGGCACTGCTGCACGTGGCGCACATCATGGACGAGACGGCGCACATGGCCGACCTCGGCGTGTCGTTCGCGAAGCCGGACGTCGACATCGACAAGCTGCGCGCCTACAAGGATGGCGTCATCAAGACGATGACGGGCGGCCTGGCCGGCATGGCCAAGGGCCGCAAGGTCAACGTGGTGCAGGGCGTCGGTAAATTCCTGAGCCCGAACCACATCGAGGTGACGGCTGCCGACGGTGGCAAGAAGGTCGTCGCGTTCCAGAAGGCGATCATCGCGGCCGGTTCGGCCGTCGTGAAGCTGCCGTTCGTGCCGGAAGATCCACGCATCGTCGATTCGACCGGCGCCCTGGAACTGCGCCAGGTGCCGAAGCGCATGCTCGTCATCGGCGGCGGCATCATCGGCCTCGAAATGGCGACCGTGTACTCGACCCTGGGTGCGCGCATCGACGTCGTCGAGATGATGGATGGCCTGATGCAGGGCGCGGACCGCGAGGCCGTCAAGGTCTGGCAGAAGTTCAACGCGCATCGCTTCGACAACATCATGTTGAAGACCAAGACCGTCGGCGTGGAAGCGCTGCCGCAAGGTATCAAGGTGAYGTTCGAAGCGGCGGAAGCGGGCCAGCCGGCACCGGAAGCGCAGGTCTACGACCTCGTGCTGGTGGCCGTGGGCCGCAGCCCGAACGGCAAGAAGATCGGCGCCGAGAACGCGGGCGTGGCGGTCAGCGACCGCGGTTTCATCCCGGTCGACGGCCAGATGCGCACGAACGTGCCGCACATCTTCGCCATCGGCGACCTGGTGGGCCAGCCGATGCTGGCGCACAAGGCCGTGCATGAAGCCCACGTCGCAGCGGAAGCCGCGCACGGCGAGAAGGCCTTCTTCGATGCGAAAGTGATCCCGTCGGTGGCGTACACCGATCCGGAAGTGGCATGGGTCGGCCTGACCGAGGACGAAGCGAAAGCCAAGGGCGTCAAGGTCGAGAAGGGGCACTTCCCGTGGGGCGCCTCGGGCCGCGCCGTCGCCAACGGCCGTGCGGAAGGCTTCACGAAGCTGCTGTTCGACGCGGAGACCCACCGCATCGTGGGCGGCACGATCGTCGGTACGAATGCCGGCGACATGATCGGCGAAGTCGCGCTGGCGATCGAGATGGGCGCGGACGGCGTGGATATCGGCAAGACGATCCACCCGCACCCGACGCTGGGTGAATCGATCGGCATGGCGGCAGAGGTCTACAAAGGCGTCTGCACCGACTTGCCGCCGCCGCGCAAGCGCTGATTGCGGCGCCAGGCGTCGCAAAAAACCGGGACCTGGCGTCCCGGTTTTTTTGTTTTCGGTCGGAAGATTACGGAATCTTCCGGGACAGGACCTGTCTCAGGGACACCTTGTCGGGTCGTCTGTAGACGACATCGGTGATCTTCCAGATACCGCCCACTCGCGCCACTACGAAATCGATCTGCGTTTTTCTCTCATCGACCGGATCCTTGTAGACCACGGATACCCGACCCGGCGACATCCTCGTTACGTCCAGGTCGGTCACGCGTGGATCCTGCGAATCGAACAGCAGGTCGAAGTCGAGGTTGCAGATGCCTTGGTACCTGGCCTGGCACGCCGCATCCTTGACCAGTAAATCCGCCAGCGCGGGAGCGAAGTATTTTTCAAGCGTCGCTTTGCCCTGGTGCGCCAGGTTGTCTCCGAACAGGTCCGCCTGGCTTGCCACCGCCTGCCACGCAAAATCCTTGTACAGCTTCGCGACCACGGTGGCTTCGTTATCCGCTTTCGTGGCAAGCGCCGAACCGCTGAATCCAATCGACAGTGCGACCGATGCCATCAGGGTGAGGCGTTTAACGGCGATAGACGACATAACTCGGCTTCTCCTTTGCGTATTCAGTTCCCGGCCAGAAGCCGTGCTGGACAAAATCCGAAACCCATTCCTTTCCATCGAAGCCGGCAATGTGACCAGCCGGGTTGCCATGCTTGGTCGGCTGAATCACGACAATATCGCCCTGTTGAAACGGGAACTTGTCGGGATTATCGACTGAAATGGCATGAAAACCATTACCGAGTAGCGTGGGACCGTACAGTCTGGCTGGCGTCGGATGGCCCTTCGTGTTCGCGCCCCCCGCTTCAAGAGCCAGGCGAACGAACTTTGCACAATGCGACTGGCTGTGCTTGCCTGCGGCTGAAAGACTCCCCAATGGACGCCTGTCACCTCGATCCAGTCCTTATGCTTGTCGTCTTGGGACGCACCCTTGATCAGGCGGTGATCGCGATGTCCATGTGATTCGGGCGCCGACGGCGGACTTCGGACGCAGCGAGGTTGGCGCTCGTGTACACCGTTGATCGCAATTTTTACGATTTTTTTTCAAGCAATCCACTAGACTGGCCCTGTTGCTGAAGCCCAAGAGAGAACACGCTAAAAGATCGGTTTCGTCCGAGGCTTCAAGTCATCAATATCGAAACGCCATTCAAGAGGATATGCCATGCTCGTAAAATTCAAATCGAAAGCCGCCGCCGATGTCTTGATGCTCGACCGTCACGCGCAAAAGGCGCTCGCGCCATTCGGCAAGAGCACAGCCAACGGCTATTTCTCTGCTAGCGAGCTGGACAACGCGATCGGTGTCCTCGAAGCGACGACGGTGGATAGCAAGCACCATGCGGCGACGCAAGCCTTGGCGCAGGACGTCGAATTGCACCACGCCGCTGAAGGCGTGAATCATTTTCCCCAAGTCCAGGAAGCTGTCGATTTCGCGGCGCATTTGTTTCCGCTGCTGGAAATGATGCGGGCGGCGCGGCGCACAGACAGCGTCGTGACCTGGAATATTTGATGGTTCGGTCGTTGCGCTGAGGGAGGAGTTCACGCCTGCGGCGGCCATGTTCGCCATCGTCCCGATACTCTACAATTCCGCGTCGGCACGGCTTCTCTGGTAGATGAAACATCGCAGAATTCTTTTCGTTGGATATGGCACGATCGCGCAGGCGTTGACACCGGTCTTGTTCGATCTGTATC
>NZ_JBFUDR010000481.1:0-3201 GCF_056404615.1 Massilia sp. P2_C2
CGGAACTGTTCGGCGCCGACATCCTCGAGCTGTGCGTCGAGGTCGGCGGCACGATCACGGGCGAGCATGGCGTCGGCATCGAGAAGATCAATTCGATGTGCGTGCAATTCTCGCGCGCCGAGCTGGATGCGTTCCTGGCCGTCAAGCGCGCCTTCGATCCGGCCGGCATCCTCAATCCCGACAAGGCGATTCCCACGCTGCACCGCTGCGCCGAATACGGCCGCATGCACGTGCGCCACGGACAGAGGCCGTTTTCCAACCTGCCGCGTTTTTGACGATGGATACGACATTACAGGAATTCGCCGACCGGATCGGCGACGCCACCGCCGCCCGCGCTCCGCTGCGCATCCGCGGCGGCGGCAGCAAGGACTGGTACGGACAGGACGTGCGGGGCACGGTGCTCGATACCACGGGATATCGCGGCATCACGGACTACGAACCGACCGAGCTCGTGATCAGCGCGCGCTGCGGCACGCCGCTGGCCGAAATCGAGGCACACCTGGCGGAACACGGCCAGATGCTGGCGTTCGAGCCACCGCACTTCGGCCCCGGTGCGACGATCGGCGGCACCGTGGCGGCAGGATTGTCCGGGCCGCGCCGCCAGGCGGCGGGCGCCGTGCGCGATTTCGTGCTCGGCGCCGTGCTGGTGAACGGGAAGGGCGAGGTCCTGCACTTCGGCGGCAAGGTGATGAAGAACGTGGCCGGCTATGACGTGTCGCGCCTGCTGGCCGGGTCGCTCGGGGTGTTCGGCCTGATCGCCGAGGTGTCGCTGAAGGTCTTGCCGCAGCCGGTCGCCGAATGCACGGTGCAACTGCAGGTGGCGCAGGACGAGGCCCTGCGCCTGCTGAACGAATGGGGCGGCCAGCCGTTGCCCGTCTCGGCCTCCAGCTGGCACGACGACGTGCTGGCGGTGCGCCTGTCCGGCGCGCGGTCGGCGGTCGACGCGGCGCGCCGGCGCATCGGCGGCGAGTTGCTGGACGATGCGGATGACTGGTGGCGCGCCCTGCGCGAGCATGAGGCCGCGTTCTTCACGACCGAGGGCAGCTTGTGGCGCTTGTCGCTGCCGACGATCGCGCCGCCACTGGCGCTGCCCGGTACCCAACTGATCGAATGGGGCGGCGCGCAACGCTGGCTCAGGCTTGACGCCGATGCGGCGACCATCCGCGCGGCCGTAAGCAGCGCCGGCGGCCACGCCACGCTGTTCCGTGGCGGCGACCGCGACGCCGGYGTGTTCCAGCCGCTGGCGCCCGCGGTCCACGCGATCCACCGACAACTCAAGAATGTATTCGACCCGGCCGGGGTCTTCAACCGCGGCCGCATGTACAAGGATTTCTAGCCGTGCAAACCAATCTCGCTGATTTCATCCGGGGCACCCGCGACGGCGACGAGGCCGACGCGATTCTGCGCAAATGCGTCCATTGCGGCTTCTGCACCGCCACCTGCCCGACCTATCAACTGTCCGGCGACGAGCTGGAAGGGCCGCGCGGCCGCATCTACCTGATCAAGCAGGTGCTCGAAGGGCGGCCAGCCACGGACAAGACCCAGGCCCACCTGGACCACTGCCTCACCTGCCGCAACTGCGAATCGGCCTGTCCGTCCGGCGTGCAGTACGGACGCCTGGCCGACATCGGCCGACGCGTGGTCGAGCAGCAGGTGGCGCGCCCTGCGGGCCAGCGCATGCTCCGTACCCTGCTCAAGGAAACGCTGCCGCGCCGCTGGCTGTTCACGCCGGCCATGAAGACGGGGCAGATGCTCCGTCCGCTGCTGCCGCGGGCCTTGAAGGACAAGGTGCCGGTGCCGCAAGGCGCAGGCAGCTGGCCGCGCACGCAGCACGCGCACAAGATGCTGTTCCTCGAAGGCTGCGTGCAGCCGTCGATGTCGCCGAATATCAATGCCGCGACGGCGCGCGTGTTCGATGCCGTCGGCGTGCAACTCGTCGCGGCCAACCGGGCGGGGTGCTGCGGCGCCATCCGCTGGCACATGAACGATGCAGAAGGCGGCCGCGCCGACATGCGGCGCAACATCGACGCATGGTGGCCGTATCTCGAGCAAGGCATCGATACGATCCTGATCAACGCCTCCGGCTGCGGCGCGATGATCAAGGAGTACGGCCATGCGCTCGCCGACGACCCGGTCTATGCGGCCAGGGCGGCGCGCGTGTCTGCCGCCGCGAAGGACGTCAGCGAAGTGCTGCCGGAATTCGAGGTGCGGTTGCGGGCGAAGCTGGGCGGGCGCAAGGGCGGGCCGCGGGTCGCCTATCATCCGCCCTGCACCTTGCAGCACGGCCAGAAGATCCGCGGCAAGGTCGAGGGGCTGCTGCGCGCGGCAGGTGTCGCTGTGCAGTTGTGCGCCGACAGCCATTTGTGCTGCGGCTCGGCCGGCACGTATTCGGTATTGCACAAGAACATCTCGCTGCGCCTGCGCGACGACAAGCTGGCGAAGCTGGAAGCGACGGCGCCGGAACGCATCGTCTCCGCGAATATCGGCTGCATCACGCACCTGCAATCGGGGACGGAGGTACCGGTCGAGCACTGGATCGAACTGCTCGACCGCGCATTGGCGTAAGGAAAAAAGTGGCCGGAAATCAAGCCTTGCAATGCTGGACTCGAGGTCTATACTGACAGCCTGCTCTGTTGCAGGAGGCATTTTTATGCAATGTATTTTGAACTACCGCAATCAGGACGCGGCCGGCCACAAGAATCCGCCGTCGGCACCGCCGGCGATTCCACCCATCATCATCAATCCGTTCAACCGCCACATCCCGTCCCCGGCGATCGATCCGCGCAACACCCCGCCCGGACCGCCCATCGTGCCGCCGCGTGGCCCCGATTTGCGCATCATCTGATCGACATTTGCTGCATCCGGCCGACTGGTCGGTGTGGTCCTTGTCCACGGGGCCGCAACCCCCTATGATCTTGCTTCTGGGCCGAGGCCCGCAAGACAAGCACAAGCAATGAACGACCACAATCCCGACCACGCCCCGGACCACGACGATGACGCACCCGTCCAGGAGGCCCGCCTGTGGCAAGGCAACGGCTGGACCGCACGCGTCATCAAGAACGAAGACGACGACGGCTGGGCCGTGGCCATGTACAAGGATGGCGAATCCGAACCCGCGCTCGTCGGCCCCTGGACCATGGGYCGCGACAAGAAAAACCCGAAGCCGCTCGACATCAGCGCGTTCCACACGCTCGTCAAGAC
>NZ_JBFUDR010000482.1:0-3184 GCF_056404615.1 Massilia sp. P2_C2
GCCCCGGACTGGTCGGCCGACTGGCTGCACCGCGAAGCCGTCGCCCTGCGCGAGCGGCTGGCCCTGCGCGACAATGGCCGGCCGTACGCCCAGCTCGAGGCCGGCGCACGCGGCGCCGTCGACGCCCTCGTCAGGGAAGCCCTGCGCCGCAACACGTATGATGCCGCGCGCGACACGCTGACGCTGTCCGCCGAGCGCACGGCCGCCGTGCAATCGGTCGCCGCACACTACACGGGCCTGTTCGGCCGCGATCCCGCGCTGGACCGGCTGCGCGCGCAATACGCGATGACGGCCGGTGCCCTGCCCGACGCGGCCGACCGCACCGCGCTGGCCGCATTCTTCTTCTGGTCCGCCTGGTCCGCCGCGACCGACCGCCCGGGCGAGACGGGCCTGTCGTACACGAGCAACTGGCCGCACGAACCGCTGGTCGGCAACACGCCCACGGCCGGCGCCGGCATCTGGTCGATCGCCAGCATCGTCGTCATGATCGGCGCCATCGCCGGCATGGTGCTGTTCCACGCCGCCCAGCCGGAGGAAGCGGATCCGGCGCCGCCGCGCGACGATCCGCTGTTCCGGCTGCAGGCCACCCCGTCGATGAAGGCGACGCGCAAATACTTCGCCGTGGTCGTCGCGCTGATCCTGGCGCAGGTGGGCATGGGCGTGGTCACGGCGCATTATTCCGTCGAAGGCAACGGCTTCTTCGGCATCCCGCTGGCGGATATCCTGCCGTTCACCGTCAGCCGCACCATCCATACCCAGTTCGCCGTGCTGTGGATCGCGACCGCGTGGCTCGCTACCGGCCTGTACATCGCGCCCGCCATCTCGGGCCACGAGCCGAAGCTGCAGGCGCTYGGCGTCAACGTGCTGTTCTACGCGCTGCTGTTCATCGTGGCCGGATCCACGGCATGCGGCTGGCTCGGCACCTTGCAGCACCGCGGCGTCGACTTCAGTTTCTGGCTCGGCAACCAGGGCCTGGAATTCACCAGCATGGGCCGCATCTGGCAATACCTGTTGTTCGCCGGCCTGCTGTTCTGGGCCTTCCTGCTCGGCCGCGGCCTGTGGCCCGCGCTGCGGAAGCCGTCGGAGAGCCGCGGCCTGATCGCCATGGTATTCCTGGCCGCGCTGTGCATCGGCGGCTTCTACGCCACGTCGCTGACGTGGGGCCAGCACACGCACTACTCGATGATAGAGTACTGGAGATGGTGGCTCGTGCACCTGTGGGTCGAGGGCTTCTTCGAAGTGTTCGCGACGGCCGTCATCGCCCTGCTGTTCACCCGCCTGGGCCTGATCCGCGCCGCCAGTGCCAACGCCGCCATCGTGCTCGAGACCATCGTGTTCCTGTTCGGCGGCATCCTCGGTACCCTGCACCACCTGTACTTCACGGGCACCCCGACAGCCGTGATCGCGATCGGCGCCATGTTCTCGGCGCTGGAAGTCGTGCCGCTGTCGCTGATCGGCATCGAGGCCTGGCGCAACTACCGGCGCACGCGGGCAGCGCCGTGGGTCGCCAACTATCGCTGGGCGATCCTGTGCTTCATCGCCGTCGGCTTCTGGAACACGGTGGGCGCCGGCCTGCTGGGCTTCTCGATCAACACCCCGATCGCGCTGTACTACATGCAGGGCCTGAACATGACGGCGGCCCACGGCCACGCCGCCCTGTTCGGCGTGTACGGCATGCTCGGCATCGGCCTGCTGCTGTTCTGCCTGCGCGGCCTGTCCGACCGCCGTGCGTGGTCGGATGCCCTGCTGCGCCCGATGTTCTGGCTGCTGAACGGCGGCCTCGCGCTGATGGTGTTCGTGTCCCTCGTGCCGGCCGGCGTCTACCAGGCGTGGGCCAGCGTCGCGTACGGCATGTGGTTCGCCCGCTCGCCGGAGGTGATCCACTCCGCGTTCATGGAGCGCATGGTGTGGCTGCGGGTGCCGGGCGACGTCGTGTTCGCGCTCGGGACGCTGTGCCTCGCGCTGTTCGTGCTGCGCCTGATGCGCCGGCCGGCCCGGCTGGCCGAGGTCGCGGCCAATACGCCTGCGGATACCGCCCGCACCACGAGCGGGGCCTGAGCGGCGATCATGCGCCTCACCGAACACACCGACCACGCGCTGCGCGTCCTGATGTACCTGGGCGCCAACGAGGGCCGCCTCGCCACGACAGGCGAGGTGGCAGCCCGGTACGGCATCTCGCACCACCACCTCACGAAAGTCGTCAACCAGCTCGGGCACGCGGGCTTCGTCGAGACGGTGCGCGGGCGCAGCGGCGGCATCCGCCTCGCGCGCGCCCCGGCCGACATCATGGTGGGCGACGTCGTGCGCCGCACCGAGCCGGCCTTCGGCGTCGCCGGCTGCCCGGGTGGCCGCGCGGGCGCCTGTCCCCTCGCGCCGGACTGCGTGCTGAAAGGCGCGCTGTGCCGCGCGGCGGCCCGCTTCCTGGAAGCGCTGGACGATGTCCCATTGTCCAGCCTGATCGGAACAGCGTGAGCGGTGGATTTGACTTGCATCAATGACGCGCCGCGGGCCCRCCATCTATCGTGGGCCCATCCCGTCACCCAAGCATGCCGCCACCGTGTCTCCGACAACCCGCCTCGTCTTCCGCTGGATCAGCGCCCTTTTGTTCACCGCGTGCCACGTGCTCGCCGCCGCCGGCCCGCTCGACGCCCGCCAGCTGACGCCGCGCCTGTACGCGGCCGGCACGCAGCCGCCGCCGTCCTGGCTGGCCGACGACGGGAATCGTGCACGCCAGGCGATCCGCCTGCTGCGCGGCGCGCCCGCGCACGGCATCGACCCGGCCCGCTACGACGCCGACGGGCTCGCGCGCCGGCTGGACGGGCTGGCGGACGACACGGACGCCCTCGCCTTCGAACGGGACCTCAGTACCGCCATGCTGCAATACCTGTCCGACCTGCACGGCGGCCGGATCGCGTCCGGCTACCGCCTGCCGGGCGACACGTCGCCCCCGTTCGATCCAGTCGAGCACCTGCGCCGGGCGCTGGCCGACGGGCGCCTGGCGCTGGCGGTCGACGCGGCGCCGCCGCCGGTGCCGATCTACCGCCGCGTGCAGGCCACGCTGGCCCGGTACCGCGCGCTGGCCGCGGCGCATCCAGATTGGCCAGCGCTGCCCCCGCTGCCGGGCACGCGCGTGACGACGGGCGCCCGCTATGCCGGCACGGGGCTGCTGCGCGAGCGGCTGGTC
>NZ_JBFUDR010000483.1:0-3178 GCF_056404615.1 Massilia sp. P2_C2
GTACGGCATCGGGCGTATTCCGTCCGACGGAGGACGGCAGCCTGATCGACGCCGCCGACGGCGAGATCGACCTCGAACCGGACGCGCGCGTGGGCCTGGCCCATGCGGCCCTGCTCGACGCCGACACGGCCCGCGCGTGGCTCGCCCACTTCAAGGATTACAAGGTGACGCCGCTGTTCGCGCAACTGGCCCGCCGTCCGCCCCTCGTGGTCGACCCGGCGGCGGACAGCATTGCGGACCGCCTCGGCTGGACCAGCGACGCGTTCACCTTGCGCGGCGCCTTCGGCAAGGTGGGCTACCAGCGCGCCGCGGCGGAGGACGGCGGCGTCTTCATGGAGTACACGAAGGACTTCGCCAGCGCCGGCCTGCAGGTGCGCATCGAGTTCTCCGGCAACGCGCTGCCCGAAGAGAACGTCCCGGCCGCGCTCAAGACCCTGTCGTTCGTCCGCCTGGGCACCGTGCGCGGCTTCGGCGGCGCGGGCAAGGTCGCGCTGGGCGACGTGCCGCCGGTCCTGCTGGCCGAAGCCTATGGCGACTACCACGCGGTGGCCGCCGCCTGCGCCGGGTTCGACCCGGACTGGGAACGCAAGATGCCCTGGTGACCCATGACACAACCGACGAGAGACAATCCCGACATGACGACCGCCATCCTGCGCAGCAGCGCCGAAGACCGCTATCGCGACGAACTGGAGCGGCTGCGCGCGGCCGACCGCGATCCGCGGCCCGAAGGCTGGATGCTATCGCCGCGCGCCGTGCGCCGCTTCATCCTCGGCGACGAGCTGCTCTCCGTCGCGCGCAAGTTCTACGGCGACGATCCGCTCGTCGACCGCGCCATCGTCACGCTGATGGGCAACCAGGGCCTGATGCTGTTCGGCGAGCCGGGCACGGCGAAATCGCTGCTGTCCGAATTGCTGGCCACCGCGATCAGCGGCGATTCCGCGCTGACGATCCAGGGTGCGGCCGGCACGACCGAGGACCACATCCGCTACGCGTGGAATTACGCGCTGCTGCTCGCGGAAGGCCCGAGCGAACGGGCGCTCGTGCCGTCGCCCATGTACCGCGGCATGGCCGCCGGCAAGCTGGTACGCTTCGAAGAGATCACGCGCTGTCCGCCCGAGATCCAGGACACGATGATTTCGCTGCTGTCGGAAAAGCAGATCGTCGTGCCCGAGCTGGGCGAAGGTGCGCGTGTACATGCGCGGCGCGGATTCAACGTGATCGCCACGGCCAACCTGCGCGACCGCGGGGTGCACGAGATGTCGTCGGCCCTCAAGCGCCGCTTCAATTTCGAGACCGTGCGCCCGATCCGCGACCATGCCTTCGAGGTGGAGCTGGTCATGGACCAGGTGCGGCGCGAGCTCGCTGCCGCCGCCGTCGACGCGCGCATCGAACGCGACGTCGCCGGCCTCCTCGTCACCGTGTTCCAGGAACTGCGCGCGGGCCGCACGCAGGACGGCACGCCGCTCAAGACGCTGGATGCCGTGATGTCGACCGCGGAAGCCGTCAACGTGCTGCATGCGGYGGCGCTCGAAGCGCGCTTCCTCGGCGGCGGCACCGTCTCGCCGCGCGAAGTCGCCAACCAGTTGCAGGGCGTGCTGCTGAAGGACAGCGCGGACGACGTCAAGCGCGTGCAGCACTACTTCGACACCGTCGTGCGCGAGCGTGGCCGCCGCGACGGCGCATGGAAGGCGTTCGGCGACGCGACGCGCAGCCTGTGGCCATGATGGCGGACATGCCGGCGGCCGTGCGCGCCGGCCTCGATCGCATGGCGCTGGACGACGTGCATTTCGCCCCCGTACGCCATCACAGCCCGGCCTGCGCCCTCGCCCTGCAGGCGATGGTGCGCGCGCTGCGGCCGGCCATCATCCTCATCGAAGGACCGGACACGTTCGACGCGCTGCTCCCCCTGCTGCACGATGAGCGCACGCGGCCGCCGGTGGCGATCCTGAGCCATGCCGCCGCAGCACCCGGCGATGACGATGCCGGCGGACGCAGCGCGTTCTTCCCGTTCTGCGACTACAGCCCGGAATGGGTCGCGCTGCGCCTGGCCCGCGAAACGGGTGCGCAAGCGGCCTTCATCGACCTGCCCTGGCAGGCGCGGGCCGGCGCCGACGACGAAGCGGACGGGCATGCGCGCAACCTGATGGCGGAGCGCTACCTGGCCCATAGCGCTTACCTGAAGGCGCTGGCCGCCGCCAGCGGTTGCCGCGACCAGGACGAGTTGTGGGACCATCTGTTCGAACTGCGCCTGCCCGACGCGCTGCGCGACTGGCGTGCGTTCTTCGCCGACGTCTTCGCCTATTGCGCGCTGGCGCGGGTGTGCTATGAAACGGAAGTGCTGGAGGCCGAGGGCAGCCTGGCGCGCGAGCGGCACATGGCGGCCCACATCCGCCGGCACCGTACGGCACTCGCGGCCGCGGGCCGGACGGGGCCCATCGTCGTCGTGACCGGCGGCTTTCACACGATGGCGCTGCAGGACATGCTCGCATCCCCGCCCCCGGCACAGCGGCGCGAGCGATCCGATCCGCCGGGGCAGGACTGGCTGATCCGCTACAGTTTCGACCGACTGGACGCGCTGAACGGCTACGGGGCCGGCATGCCCTCCCCGGCCTGGTACCAATGGGTGTGGCAGAGCGCACAGGCGGCGGCGGACGGGCCGGACCTGCACCGGGTCGGCGCCGACGCCATCACCGGCCTGGCGCGCGCGGGCCGTGCGCGCGGGCTCGCCGAACAGGCGTCGACTGCGGACGTGCAGGCGGCCGTACTGCATGCCATGCGCCTGGCGCAGTTGCGCGGCCACGCGGGACCCGGACGGGAAGACGTGCTCGATGCGATCCGTTCCTGCTTCGTCAAGGGCGCCCTGGACGAGGGCAACGCGGGCTTTGCGGCCGACCTCCGGCATTACCTGGGCGGCAGCGCGATGGGTGACATTCCGCCGTCCGGCGGATCGCCTCCGCTCGTGGAAGACGCGCGGCGCCGCGCCCGCGCGCACGGCATCCGGCTCGAGGACAGCACGGCCCGCACCGTGCGCCTGGACCTGTACCGCAAGGACAATCACCGCCTGCGCAGCCGCTTCCTGCACCTGATGGATTACCTCGGCGTCCCGGTCGCCCGCTGGCGCGCGGGTCCGGATTTCGCCGGCGCCGCCCGGCTGGACCTGCTGGTCGAGGAATGGCAG
>NZ_JBFUDR010000484.1:0-3167 GCF_056404615.1 Massilia sp. P2_C2
GCCTTCCTGGTGCAAGCGCGCGCGGTATTCCACGGCCCAGGCGTCGAACGCGGGACGGTCGAGGAACAGGTCGCGCAGCGGCGCGTCCGCTTCCGCCCGGTCCGCAGCGGGCACGTCCAGTTTCAGGTCGCCCAGGCGGCGGAAGAACAGTGTGAAGTCGACGTGGTTTGCCTGCATGAGCTTGAACATGTCGTCGGCCAGCGCGCGGTCGTTTTCCTGCACGGTGCTGAGGCCAAGCTTGGCATGCAGCAGTTCGTCGAACTTTTCGCCGTAGGTGTCGACATAGACATCCAGCGCGGCCCTGGCGCCTTCCTGGTCGTCGATCAGCGGCAGCAATGCGTTCGCCAGCGCATAGCAGTTCCAGTGGCCCACCGGCACCTGGTTCGCATACGAGTAGCGGCCGCCCTGGTCCGTGTGGTTGCAGATGTGGTCGACGTCGAACGCTTCCATGAACCCGAACGGGCCATAGTCCAGCGTGATGCCCAGGATCGACATATTGTCCGTGTTCATCACGCCATGCATGAAGCCGACCGCCTGCCAGTGCGCGATCAGGCGCGCCGTGCGGCGCGTGACTTCCTCGAGCAGGGCGAGATACGGGTTGGCGGCATCCGCGAGGGCCGGGTAGAAGGCCTTGATGACGTAGTCGGCCAGGATGCGCAGTTCTTCCGGGTTGTTACGGTAGCGCCAGTGTTCGAACGACCCGAAGCGCACGAAGCTGGGCGCCATGCGGGTGACGACGGCCGACGTCTCCACCGTCTCGCGGATCACGGGCTGGTCGGAGCCGGTGACCATCAGCGCACGCGTCGTCGGGATGCCGAGCGCCGCCATCGCCTCCGAGCAAAGGAATTCGCGGATCGACGAGCGCAGCACCGCGCGCCCGTCGCCCATGCGCGAATACGGCGTCAAACCGGCGCCTTTCAGCTGCAGTTCCATCGGACCGTCGGCCGTGGCGAGTTCGCCCAGCAGGATCGCGCGCCCGTCGCCGAGCTGGCCGGCCCAGTGGCCGAACTGGTGGCCGGAATACACGGCCGCCAGCGGCTGCGCGCGGGGCGGCACGTGGTTGCCCGTGAAGACGCCCACGAAGTCGTCGTGCGCAAGAATGGCCGGATCGAGGCCGACGAGCCGGGCTGCCGGGCTGCTTGCGGCGACGAAGTACGGCGCGGGCAGGGGCGTCGGCATCAGGCGCGTGTAGAACGCGGGCGGCAATTCGGCAAAGCTATTGTCGAACGGCAGGTCGTCGGCGGTGGCGAGATTGATGACGCTTCCTTCGGTTAAAGATTGGTTGATGCGCGGATTTTACCGTACACGCGCGGATTCTATGAGGGCAGGCGTGCGCGGCCTATGGTCGTTACATTCCGTAACCGTTTGGCAATGTTGCATGCTGCGCTGCAGCATCGAATTCCGTTGACGGACTTTTGTGCAGCGCCGGACACTGGTATTCCTGTCAGCATCCGCGAGGACATCGATGGAGAGTTCCGTGCAGCCCCCGCTCATGGGCCGGATGATGGACGAGCCCCTGTTGATCTCGAGCATCATCCGGTTCGCGGCCCGGCATTATGGCAGCAGCGAAATCGTCTCGCGCCGCGTCGAGGGCGACATGCACCGCTACACGGTGCGCGACTGCGAGGCGCGGGCGCGGCGCCTGGCCGATGTGCTCCTTCGGCAGGGCGTCGCGATGGGGGAGCGCGTGGGCACGCTGGCCTGGAACGGCTACCGGCATCTCGAGCTGTACTACGCCGTCTCCGGTTCCGGCGCCGTGCTGCACACGATCAATCCGCGCCTGCATCCGGACCAGATCGCCTACATCGTCAACCACGCGCAAGACCAGCTGCTGTTCTTCGACCTGACTTTCCTGCCGCTGATCGAGGCGATCGCCCCGCGCTGCCCGACGGTGAGGGCGTTCGTGCTGATGACCGACGCCGCGCACATGCCGGCCGCGAGCGGCATCGCCAACCTGCTGTGCTACGAAGACCTGCTGGATGCCGCGTCCGCCGATTACGCATGGCCCGGGTTCGACGAGCGTGCGGCGGCAGCGCTGTGCTACACGTCGGGCACGACGGGTAATCCGAAGGGGGCGCTGTATTCGCACCGGTCGACCGTGCTGCACGCGTACGCATCCGCCATGCCGAACGTCCTGAACGTGGGCGCGGCCGACGTCGTGCTGCCCGTCGTGCCCATGTTCCATGTGAACGCATGGGGCCTGCCGTATTCCGCGCTGCTGTCCGGTGCAAAGCTCGTGCTGCCCGGCGCCGCCCTGGACGGCAAGTCGCTATACGAGCTGTTCGAGGCCGAGCACGTGACGTTTTCGGCCGGCGTGCCCACGGTCTGGCTGGGCCTCGTCAACCACGTGCTGCAGAACGCCCTCGCGTTCTCCACGTTCCGGCGCACGGTGATCGGCGGGGCCGCGTGTCCGCCGGCACTGATGGACACGCTGATCGACCGGCTCGGCGTACAGGTCATCCACGGCTGGGGCATGACGGAAATGTCGCCGCTCGGCACGACGGGCGGCCTGCTGGCGAAGCACCGCGACCTGCCGGCCGCCGGGCAGCGCGCGATCCTGCGCAAGCAGGGCCATGCGATCTTCGGCGTGGACATGAAGATCGTCGACGACGACGGCAACGAGCTGTCTTGGGACGGGCACACGTTCGGGCACCTGTACGTGAAGGGGCCGTGGATCATCTCGTCCTATTTCGGCGACGAGGGCGGCGACGTGCTGCGCGACGGCTGGTTCCCGACCGGCGATGTCGCCACTATTGATCCGGACGGCTTCATGCAGATCACGGACCGCAGCAAGGACGTCATCAAGTCCGGCGGCGAGTGGATCGGCTCGATCGACCTGGAAAACATCGCGATGGCGCATCCGGCCGTGCTGCAGGCGGCATGTATCGCCGTCCCGCATCCGAAGTGGGACGAGCGGCCGTTGCTGGTCGTCGTGCGGCGGCCGGAGGCGACGCTCACGCGCGAGGACATGCTGCGGTTTTTCGAGGGGAAGGTGGCGAAGTTCTGGATGCCGGACGATGTCGTGTTCGTCGCCGCGCTGCCGACCGGCGCGACCGGCAAGATCCAGAAGAACCGCTTGCGCGAACAGTTCCGGGACCATCGGATGCCGGAGTAGGGCAGGCGCGCGTTGAGCGCGTGGGCACGTTTCATTTGCGGTCCTCGGCCGC
>NZ_JBFUDR010000485.1:0-3155 GCF_056404615.1 Massilia sp. P2_C2
GGCCTGGGCCGCGGCGATGGCCGCCGCTTCCGGACTGGCTTCAGGCGCCGCCGCCTTTTCTGCCTTCTTTTCCTGGCGTACCTGGCGGCCTGGGCCGCGGCGATGGCCGCCGCTTCCGGACTGGCTTCAGGCGCCGCCGCCTTTTCTGCCTTCTTTTCCTGGCGTACCTGGCGGCCCTGYAGCCAGTCGCTCACCCATGCCGGTTCGTCGATCTGTCCGAACAGCATGGGCTCGGACGCGCGCAACAGATACAGGCCCAGGCCGTGCTTGCAGGGAAATTTGCGGCTGGGGCAGGTGCATTTGAAGGCGGGCCCGCCGAGGTCGATCTGGGTCCGGTACGGGGTCTTGCCGCTCCCCTGGCATTCGCCCCACAGGGCGCCATCGCTCTTGCCGAGATTGGCCCAGTTCCGCGACGTCGCCAGCTGGCTGCCGGCCTTGGCCGAGGCGGAATCGGGTGCGAGAGCCAGGATCTGGTGGGTGTCGAGAGTCACCGGAGTCTTTCAGGCAGATTGATATAATTTCTAGCTCAGTGTTCACAATACTCGGCGATTATTGCTTAAACGTCAATTGGCCTTCTGGAGGGGTAAGTGGCGACCGCACAACGGGTCTTGCGCGGCGGCCATCCGGTTTGTTATAGTGCGCGTCCTGTTTTGCAGCGCACCAAAATGCCGCAAGCCGAGCGGTTGAGTTGGCAACGATGGTGCGAAGAAACAGACGAGGGGTTGACGAGTTAAGCGAAACGCTGCATAATCTCATTCCTCTGCTGCTGACGAACAAAACGATTCGCAAGTGCAGCAAGGCAGTACCGAATACGAAGTTCTTTAACAATAAACAGTCGATAAGTGTGGGCGTTTGATGARGTGCCAGCATCCTTCGGGGTGCTGAATGCTTAAATTATCAAATGTTCACGCAAAAGAAATACGTTGCTCAGCAATGAGTGACGGTCAGTATTTTGAGTGAGCGATCTGCTGTTGGCGAAAGCCGATGGCAAAAACAGGAATTAAACTGAAGAGTTTGATCCTGGCTCAGATTGAACGCTGGCGGCATGCTTTACACATGCAAGTCGAACGGCAGCGCGGGGCAACCTGGCGGCGAGTGGCGAACGGGTGAGTAATAYATCGGAACGTACCCARRAGTGGGGGATAACGTAGCGAAAGTTACGCTAATACCGCATACGWTCTAMGGAWGAAAGTGGGGGATCGCAAGACCTCATGCTYYTGGAGCGGCCGATRTCTGATTAGCTAGTTGGTGAGGTAAAGGCTCACCAAGGCGACGATCAGTAGCTGGTCTGAGAGGACGACCAGCCACACTGGGACTGAGAYACGGCCCAGACTCCTACGGGAGGCAGCAGTGGGGAATTTTGGACAATGGGCGCAAGCCTGATCCAGCAATGCCGCGTGAGTGAAGAAGGCCTTCGGGTTGTAAAGCTCTTTTGTCAGGGAAGAAACGGYYCTGGTTAATACCTGGGGCTAATGACGGTACCTGAAGAATAAGCACCGGCTAACTACGTGCCAGCAGCCGCGGTAATACGTAGGGTGCGAGCGTTAATCGGAATTACTGGGCGTAAAGCGTGCGCAGGCGGTTTTGTAAGTCTGACGTGAAATCCCCGGGCTTAACCTGGGAATTGCGTTGGAGACTGCAAGGCTGGAGTCTGGCAGAGGGGGGTAGAATTCCACGTGTAGCAGTGAAATGCGTAGAGATGTGGAGGAACACCGATGGCGAAGGCAGCCCCCTGGGTCAAGACTGACGCTCATGCACGAAAGCGTGGGGAGCAAACAGGATTAGATACCCTGGTAGTCCACGCCCTAAACGATGTCTACTAGTTGTCGGGTCTTAATTGACTTGGTAACGCAGCTAACGCGTGAAGTAGACCGCCTGGGGAGTACGGTCGCAAGATTAAAACTCAAAGGAATTGACGGGGACCCGCACAAGCGGTGGATGATGTGGATTAATTCGATGCAACGCGAAAAACCTTACCTACCCTTGACATGTCAGGAACCTYCGAGAGATYGGAGGGTGCCCGAAAGGGAGCCTGAACACAGGTGCTGCATGGCTGTCGTCAGCTCGTGTCGTGAGATGTTGGGTTAAGTCCCGCAACGAGCGCAACCCTTGTCATTAGTTGCTACGAAAGGGCACTCTAATGAGACTGCCGGTGACAAACCGGAGGAAGGTGGGGATGACGTCAAGTCCTCATGGCCCTTATGGGTAGGGCTTCACACGTCATACAATGGTACATACAGAGGGCCGCCAACCCGCGAGGGGGAGCTAATCCCAGAAAGTGTATCGTAGTCCGGATCGCAGTCTGCAACTCGACTGCGTGAAGTTGGAATCGCTAGTAATCGCGGATCAGCATGCCGCGGTGAATACGTTCCCGGGTCTTGTACACACCGCCCGTCACACCATGGGAGCGGGTTTTACCAGAAGTAGGTAGCTTAACCGCAAGGAGGGCGCTTACCACGGTAGGATTCGTGACTGGGGTGAAGTCGTAACAAGGTAGCCGTATCGGAAGGTGCGGCTGGATCACCTCCTTTCTAGAGTGGCACTGGAGCGAAAGCTCAWCATCAAGCGYCYACGCTTATCGGCTGTTAATAAAGTTAAACGAGAAGAGTTTTCGGGGCTGTAGCTCAGCTGGTTAGAGCACCGTGTTGATAACGCGGGGGTCGTTGGTTCGAGTCCAACCAGCCCTACCACGTTATGCGTCGGGGGATTAGCTCAGCTGGGAGAGCACCTGCTTTGCAAGCAGGGGGTCGTCGGTTCGATCCCGTCATCCTCCACCACTACCTTTACGTAAGACTGAAGTTTTAGGTAAGTGTAGTTCTCGTTCTTTAACAATCTGGAAGAAGTAAAGTTTTCTTTAAGCGTGTAGCTGATCCAACGATCAGATGCACACTTAGGGTAGTAATCTGTTGTATCAACAAACATAGTAAGCTGAACTCTTGTTGTTATGACGTTCCCTGAYACTCATGCAGGGGCCAACGTTATAGGGACAAGCGAATAAGTGCACATGGTGGATGCCTTGGCGATTACAGGCGATGAAGGACGTAGTAGCTTGCGATAAGCTGCGGGGAGTGAGCAAACACACTTTGATCCGCAGATTTCCGAATGGGGAAACCCGGCCCTCTGGGTCATCGCATACTGAATACATAGGTATGCGA
>NZ_JBFUDR010000486.1:0-1129 GCF_056404615.1 Massilia sp. P2_C2
CATGTATGCAGCGGCTTGGGCGGGCGTCATCAGCGCGGATGGCTGCGGAAAGGAAGCGGTCGCGCTGACCGCTTGGGGCAGGTTCTTTTCCAAGGTCTTCTCCTGGTTGCGCAACCCGCCGCACGATTGCTGCGGGTTACTCAACTGCGAGTAGACCTCGAATACGTTTCGCTTTTAAGTACCGACTTTTAGCCGAAAATTCCCTTTTTCCGTTTGGAACGGTCCAAGATCGGTCGGCCTCGGCGCCGGCCACGGAGGATGACGACGTTGCCGAAGCCAATGTTACTTGTGTTACCCTGTTCAATATCCTTCAGCCAGAGGTTTTTGTCGTAGACGGCAATCACCGTATCGCGCGGCAGACCTAGTTCCTTTGCGACATCGTCAAACACGTCCACGCTGCCGCGGACGAAACTCGCGCCCTCTTGGCGTCGCCGTAGCAAAAAAACAACGATCTGCGATTCCATCTGGGCCCAGCGGTATTGTTTCAAGCGCGTTTTAGTGCTGTGCTGTTTCCAGCCGAAGTACTTGTTCAGGTCCACAGGCTCGCCGGTCTCAGTCGCCGTCTGAACGCGAAGTAACTCATCGGTGGCCCACTCTGGGATGACGGCCTGATAGCGCGCGCACAATAGCAGCGTCTTGAACAGCCGTGCCCTTGCCATGGTGTTTTGGCATTCATCACACCTGACTTTCTGATCACAGGCACAGCTCACGCAGCCTTGTCGAGCGCTTGAAGATCGGTGAACAGGCGCAGGTAGCGCTGCAACGTGAGATTCTACAGGGCAACACCTGCCCCTGATTCAAGTGGCGCTGCAGCCAGTTTAGCAATATGTCTGTGCGGAAAATGCGCATATTTCCCACGGTCAAGAGCTACCAGTGGATAGCGGTGAACTACACGCGCTAAGCCGGCCGCACCATGTTAAGGCATGATGCGCTGCAATGTTCTGCATCGCATCAAATCATGTCGAGCATCATGTTCTATTGCTCCATTTCCTTCCCAATTAGCCTGCAATCGATGGCATAGCTTTTGCTTATTAAGTCATAACGGATCAATGGCGATCACCTGAACGAGGCGGTCTAACAAGGGACCGCAGGACAACGGCGTCCGCTCAGCCTGGTGTTGGCACCAGGC
>NZ_JBFUDR010000486.1:1180-4315 GCF_056404615.1 Massilia sp. P2_C2
GTGTTGGCACCAGGCTGAGCGGACGCTTCTTGTTTTTAACGGGACACGGGCCAGGAATACATAGATGAACATCTCGAATTTAAAAATTGGCGGACGCCTCGCGGCCGGTTACGGCCTGATCATGCTGTTGATGGCAGGCCTGATCGTGCTGGGGGTAACCCGCCTGAGCGGCATCGGCAGTCTGGAAAACACGGCCTCCCCGATGGGGCAGCTGACCACCACCGTCAAACAGAATGCGGACAACGAGCGCCAGGCGAACCTGCTGGCGCTGTCGGTCTCCGAGGCGGCGGTTCAGGGCGGCGTGGTGGCGTCCCAGGTGGTCGACACGATGGATTCGATCAATGAGTCGGCCAAGAAGATCGCCGACATCATCGGGGTGATCGATGGCATCGCCTCCCAGACCAATATCCTGGCCCTGAACGCGGCGGTCGAAGCGGCCCGCGCCGGCGAGCCGGGACGCGGCTTCGCGGTCGCCGCCGCCGAGGTGCGCAACCTCGCGCAACGCTCGGCCGGGGCGGCCAAGGAGAACAAATCGCTGATCGACGACTCGGTCGAGAAGGTCGAGACCGGCGCGCGCCTGGTCGACCAGGCGGGCGGCACCATGAATGACATCGTCAGCAGCGTCAAGAGGGGGACCGCCATCATCGCCGAAATCAGTACCGCGAGCGAGGAGCAGACCTTCGGCATCGCGCTGGCGGCGCCACAGGCCGTCGTGGCCGTGGCGGACTGAGCGAGGCGTTCCTCATCACGCCTATGCTGCCTTCCCTGATTCCACCGTTGACATCGGCGCCGGCCGCGCCGCGCAAGCTGCGCTCGGCGCTGACCAGTGCGCTGCGCAATGGCGAGGTGGAGAGCGCCGCCTCGTTCGGCCGCTGGTGGTGCGATGCCGACAGCGGCCAGATCGTGCTGTCGACCCGCGCCGCCCAGTTCCTCGAAGTCGAAGCGGGCCTGCACCGCAGCCTGGAAAACTGTCTGATCCAGGTGGTGCCGGAGGATGTGCTGGGCCTGATGGCGGCGCTGTCCCAGGTGCACAGCACGCCGGTCGATTGCGAGTTCCGGATCGCCAATGCGCTGACCGGCCTGCGCTGGCTCCAGATGCAATCGCTGGCGCCAGGCGCCGCCCAAGGCAGCGTGCGGATGGGAGTGCTGACCGATATCACCGCCGCCAAACACGCGGCCCTGCGCGAGCGTTTCAGCTTCGAGTCGACCCAGATCCTGGTCGGCACCAGCACCCTGGAAAGCGCGGTCACCCGGGTGATCCAGCTGGTGTGCGAAAACCTGGGCTGGGAATGGGGCGCCTTCTGGGCCGCCGAGCCGGACGCGGACGGCGCCACCACGCTGGCCTGCCGCCACTTCTGGCATCTGCCGCATTCCCAGCTCAACGCCTTCACGCGCGACAGCCAGGCGGTGCGGATGGGGCCGGGCGAAGGCCTGGTGGGCCAGGTGTGGGGTACCGGCGAAGCCGGCTGGGTCGAGGCGATCGCCAGCCACCCGACCTTCCTGCGGCGCCAGAGCGCGGCCGAATGCGGGCTGCTGTCGGGCTACGCCTTTCCGGTCGCGTATGTCGGCGCCGACGGCCAGCGCCGCAGCCCCGGCGTGCTGGAGTTCTTCAGCACCCTGGCGCGCCAGCGCGAGGCGCAATTGCCGAATCTGTCGATGGCGATCGGCGCGCTGATCGCCCAGACCGACGAACGGTGCAAGCAGCAAGAGCGGATTGCGCAACTGAGCGCGCTGGGTGTGGGCGCCGCCCCGGCGCAACCGCAGCTGGCCGGCATGATGGAGGCGATCGAGGAAGTGCAGTGGACCTTCGAGGTGCCCGGCTGGGGCATCAGCTACGTCAGCCCGGCGGTCGAGCGGGTGTATGGCCAGGCGCGCCAGGCCTTCTATGACGATCCCCATCTGTGGCTGAAAAGCGTGCACCCGGCCGACCGCGCCCAGGTGATGGCGCTGTCGGGCAGCCTGCTCGAGGGCGAGCCGCAGTCCTTCCAGTACCGTATCGTCAGGCCCGACCAGGAAGTGCGCTGGATCCGTTACGAGGCGCGTTTCATTGCCGGCGCGGTAGCGGGCAGCGGCCGGGTCGAGAGCGTCGGCATCGACATCAGCGTGCAGCACCGGCTGGAGGAATCGCTGCGCCGCTGCCACCGCGCGCTGGACGTGATCCGCGATTGCGAACAGGTGATCGCTGTCAGCCGCGACGAGCGCGCCCTGCTGCAGGGCGTGTGCAACCGGCTGGCGGTCGGCTACCGGATGGCGTGGGTGGCGGTGCTGGACGGCGCGGCCGGCGCGCTGAGCCTGGCCGGCATCACCGGCGCGCACCAGGACTACCTGGACTGCCTGGGGCCCTCGCTGGCGGCCGGCGCGGCCGGCGAAGGCAGCATCGGCGCGGCCCTGCGCAGCCAGCGTCCGGTGGTGGTCAACGATTTCGCGCGCGATGCGCGGATGGCGCCGTGGCGCAGCGATGCGGAGCGGCGCGGCTTCCGCGCCAAGGTGGCCTTGCCGATGGTGCGGCACGACGAGGCGCTGGGCATCCTGAATATCTATTCGGTCGAGCATGACGCCTTCGACAGCGAGGAAGTGGCCTTGTTGCAGGGGCTGGCCGAGCGGGTCAGCGCGGCCATCCAGACCTACCGCTACCGCGCCGCGCGCCGCCATGCGCAAGCGGCGCTGCGTCTGCGCGAACGGGCGCTGGAATATCAAGCCCATTACGACACCCTGACCGGGCTGCCCAACCGCGTGCTGCTGTACCAGCGCCTGGCCCAGGCGATCGCCGACCCGTTCTGCCCGGCCTGGCTGGTGTACCTCGACCTGGACCGCTTCAAGCTGGTCAACGACAGCCTGGGGCACAAGGCCGGCGACATCATGCTCAAGCATGTGGCCGAACGCCTGCGCGCGGTCGTCAAACCGGCCGACACCGTGGCGCGGGTGGGCGGCGACGAGTATGTGATGATCCTGTCTGCCCCGGGCGGCGGCGCGGGCATCGCGGGCGTGCTGCAGGACATCCTCGCGGCGGTCGCCCAGCCAGTGGTGATCCAGGGCCACGAGCTCTTCCCGACCTGCAGCATGGGCGTCGCCGCCTGGCCGAGCGACGGCGCCGATGAAGCGGCCCTGATGCGGCACGCCGACATCGCCATGTAC
>NZ_JBFUDR010000487.1:0-3105 GCF_056404615.1 Massilia sp. P2_C2
GCCGTGCCCGAGATCGCGCACTTCCACCACGTGCGACATGAATTGAGGAAAGTTCTCGTAATTGGTCCACAGGTCGTACACCTCGTCGGGCGCGGCGTCGATATGGATCGACTTGCTGAAATCGATCGTCTGGTCCGTGGAGAAGCTGCGGGTCCGGTTTCTCAGCATATCCATCACGGGCCGGCCGGCCGCGCCGCGCGCCAGCAGCAGGGCGCCGCCCAGGCCGAGCAGCAGCGCCAGCGGCGAGCGTTTGGTCAGCGCATACAGGGCCAGCAGGCCGCCGCCGGCGAGTGCCGAATTGCGCGCGGTGGGCGTCCATTCGCCGCCCGGGCCCTGCAGCGTGCCGCGCACGCGCGCCCGCAGGCCACTGGCGCCGTATGTCCTGGAATAGGTGGCGCTTTTCGCCTTGTCCACGCCCGATTCGACGGCGTCGCCGGCCCGGGACATCGTGTCCTTCGCCTTGTCGATGCCGGCGTCGAGCGCCGCACCGGCCGCGCGGCCCATGCGCTCGAGGGTCGAGCCCGTGTGCGCCGCGCCGTCCGGCCGGATGCGCTCCGCGATGTCGGCAGCGCTGTTGCGCAGCTCGTCGCTGATGGCGCCGATCCGCTCGCCCGCCCCGTGCCAGACATTGCCCAGCGCACTCGTCGTACGGGACCCGGCATTGCGTACGGCCGCGGCCGACTGGGCGCGCCGCGCGCTGCCGCGGTCCGGGTCGAGCATGTACATCAACAGGGCGCCGGCGGCGGCTCCGCCCAGCCATTTCGCGATGTCAAAGCCTGTGTCTGTCTGCTGTCTCATGATTCGCTCCTCCGGTTGGTCTGGCCCTGGCCACCTGGTCATGCCAGGCGGTGGCCAGCAAATCCTGCACTTCCTCGTCGCCCGTCTGGTCGAACGTGTCGTACCACTGGCCGACCGCGCGGAAGTTGAGCGGGGTCGACAGGCAAACCAGTTCATCGACGCGCGGCGCGAGCGCGGCCGCCGTGTCCGGCGGCGCGACGGGAATCGCCAGTATCAGCTCGTGCGGCCCCAGGTGGCGCGCGACCTCGATCGCGGCCTGCATCGTGGAACCCGTGGCGACGCCGTCGTCGACGAGGATCGCGCAGCGGCCCGCGAGGTCGAGCGGCGGCCGCCCGCCGCGGTAGGCGCGCTCGCGCCGCTGCAGTTCGGCCAGTTCGCGCGCCGCGACCTGTTCCACGACTTCCGCGGTGACGCCCATCAGGCCGGGCACGCCGGGCTGGAGCACGCGTACGCCGCCGCTGCCCACCGCGCCCATCGCGAATTCCTCGTGGCCCGGCATGCCGAGCTTGCGCACGATGAGGATGTCGAGGTCGATGCCGAGGCGTTGCGCGACGGCGTATCCGACCGGCACGCCGCCGCGCGGCAGGGCCAGCACGATGGCATCGGGCCGTCCGGCCCAGGCGGACAGCCGCTTGGCCAGCAGGCGGCCCGCCTCGGTGCGGTTCTTGAAATGACGGGTGTCGGCCATGATGCACTGCTTCCGTTACCGTTTCGTTCGTGACGGCGCGCCCGCCGCCGCCGCACGCGCCGCGTGTGCCCGGCGGCTTACTGGATCGTCAGCTTGCGTGCCGTGCCGCCCTGTTTCTTGGGCAACGACAGCATCAGCACGCCGTCCTCGAGTCGCGCCTGGGCACTCGTGTCGTCGACTTCGGTGGGCAGCGTGAAGCTGCGCTGGTACTTGCGTGTCGAGCGCTCAGAATACACCACCTGTTCGCCCTGGCGCTGTTCGTTTGCCTGCTGACACTCGCCCTCGATGGTGACGCGTTGGCCATCGATCGAGACGTTCACATCCTCCTTCTTGACGCCCGGCATCTCGGCCTTCACCTCGAACGTTTGTTCCGTCTCGGTGACGTCCAGGCGCGGCAAGCCGACATCCTCGCCGGACCAGCGGCCCTGGGTGAGCGGGGCAAAGAAATCCTGGAACATGTTCTCGAACATGCGGCCGAACTGGTCCTCCATGCCGCCGGAACGGTACGAGGAAAGCGGTGTCGTGCTTCTTCTGATCAGGTTCATGATAGACCTCCGTTCTTTCAAACTTACGCAAAGTTAGCCATAGTTAACTTTGCCGTTAAATTCCTGCTTCGCCGGGGCCGGTTTCACCCTGCGCTCGCGCACAGGGCCAGCGCCTTCCCCTCCACAGGCCGATGCGGTCGAACTGACCGCCACATTTCTCAGATTGATCGCCGCGTTCACATCGCGATTGTTCAACGCCCCGCAACCTGGGCAGCTCCAGTGCCGCATCTCCAGGCCGAGCGATTCCAACCGATACGCACAACACGAACACAACTTGCTACTCGGGAACCAGCGATCGACCAGTACGACCTGCCCGCCACGCCAGGCCGCCTTGTACTCGAGCTGGCGGCGTAGTTCATAAAAGCCCATGTCGGCAATGGCTCGCGCCAAGTGCCGGTTGCCCAGCATGCCCTTGACGTTCAGATCCTCGATGCCGATCGTGTGAAAGCAGCGCGTGATGCTGGTGCTCAGCTTATGCAGGCTGTCGCGGCGAATGTTTGCGATTCGTGCGTGCAGCCTCGCCAGTTTCAGCTTCGCCCTGCCGCAATTACGCGACCCTTTGACTTTACGGGACAGGGCACGTGACAGTCGCCGCAACCGTACCAGCAAGCTACGCAACGGCTTCGGACCCTGAAACGTTTCTCCAGTCGACAGGGTGGCCAGTGCCGTGACGCCCAGGTCCACCCCGACCGCGCTTTGGTTATCGGCTGGCGGCAGAGATGAATCGGACGTGTCTACGGTAATGCTGGCATACCAGTGGTCGGCGACGCGTGCGACCGAAGCCGACACGACCTTGCCCGCGTAGCGCAACGCCTCCCACATGCGGACCCATCCCAGCTTCGGGATGCGGATATGCCGACCCTCGATTAGGAACTGATCGTTGCTCAGGGTGAAGCGGTCATCCTGTCCTTTCCTGCGAAACCTCGGGTAACGGGCGCGGCCTGCAAAGAAGTTCTCGAAGGCCCGTCCCAACTGCATGATGGCCATCTGCGGCGCGTTCTTGGTGACTTCCAGCATCCAGGGGAATTGGTCGCGCTTGATGCTGTTAAGCTGGCGCCGCAACGCCGCTTCGGA
>NZ_JBFUDR010000488.1:0-3102 GCF_056404615.1 Massilia sp. P2_C2
GTATATACCCCCAAATTAGGTGCTAAAACCTTTGACGGTTTATACGGCGTCGCATAACCTTAAGGTGTCTTCAGCGGCTGGTGGTGAGAGACCAGCCACTGAAAACGCCAGGGGTTATGTCATCGGCACGGCCAAGACGGTCATTGCCAAGAAGGATAAGGCGACTGTCTGGGTCAAATCGATGACCAGTATGGTATTACTCCATTTCAAGGTGATTCTCATATTAAAGCTCCAGTAAAATGTCATAGTTATGCCCGGGCCGGTCTGCGAAACCGGCCCTTTTTCATTCAGGCAGTACAAGTATGGCAGGTACTTAGCAACTGTCGCCAGATTGGCGACAGTGATTGCGAAGAAATTTGTCATTACTCACAAGATTTTTTATGGCGGACTGTAAAAACGCAAAACACTCCGAGCCACTTTGAGCTAACTTTTCCCACCTTTTCGTACCTTCTGTACCCCCTGCTTCCCCTGAGCCGATGAGCGAAACGAGCTGCGGCGCCGTGGTCGTCCGTTGTAAGAAAGCAACAAAGTTGAAGAAGTAGAGCTGTTCGTCAGCGTGAATCTCAACAGGCTCAGGAAGTGACTGCTCACGTCGTCGTCGTCGTCCTTGATCGAGTCGAAGCTCTACTGGAAGAAGTCCGCTCACGCGCACGTGCGTCGAGCGCAGATGACCGGATGTCTGCCGCCCAGCTTCTGCATGTTCTCGACGATGATGTCGCCGGCGTAGCGCTCGATCCCGTCCTTGTCGGTGTACTTGCGGGTCTGCAGGCGGGCTTACACGACGAGAGCATGGTTCGGCGCGCGATGTCTTCCGCAACCAGGTGCTGGGCCAGCTGGTCGCCTTCAATCAGCGCCGGCGGCGCTCCGCTTCGATCACCTTCACCTGCCGCCTCACCGCCATCAGCGCGGCCATCATGCCGGCGATCTGCCGCCGCATGGAGTTTGGTTTGCTCGCGTTCTTTGACACCCGTGCCTTCCCTTCTGGTGTTACAGGTCCCTGGCTTTTCAACCAGGGCTTCCAGCGGCGAATGGCCTGCGCCTGTTTGGCGCGCCGGGCTGCGGTCCAGCCCCATGGATGGGGAGCGTCGGGATCTGTCATGACGAACCAATAGTTTGGTGAAAACTGCGCCAAGCGGGGCAGCGCATCATGTGCCACGTCTTTCGCCTGTCTTGGCGGCCGCGCCAGCGGCGCGCCGAAGCCGGGACCAGCCGCCGATGAACCGCGAGAGTCAAGAGCTGGGGCTGAATCAGTCCCGGCGTTGATGCTGAACGATTTTAGACCCAGGTTCGCCGTTGAGTCGAGCTATTGGTCGCAGGACTGGACCACCTGCTGCTCGTCCCCGGATATCTCCGCAGCGTCCGGTTCAACGCCACACTCTCCCTCAGCCACTGGCTGCTCCGTGCTGTCGGTGGCGGACGGCTGATGCTCGATCGGCCCGGTCCTATGCGGACAGTGTCCGGCGGGGACTCCGGGCCGGACACCGATCAAGGTAATAGTCTGACGAATGGAGTCGGATGATGGTTAGCTCGTACCCAGCAGTTTACAGGGGGGCGAACAAGGCGTCGATTACGTCGCAGTCACGCGCTGGAGCGTCAAAAGCGGTCTAAAGTGTGGGTATAAGATAGTGGGTACAATTTGTACCCCCAACTGACTGATTTGAGGGTACAAATTGTACCCCTAACCCTGAGCGCTGGAAGCTGACGAGCGCAGGACATGGTCTGCGATTCGATACAGCGCGCAGCGTCTTCCATCAGGATCAAGACTAGCCACATGTTGACGGGTCCGAACAAGGAAGCCTGCATCAATCAGCTCGTCACGTGCCTTGCTGAACTGTTGCCGGTTCTTGAGTCCAGCGACATGCGCGAACTCCGAGTAGGTTAAGGCGAACTCCTTCCCAGGGCGGTGGCGCCGCATCGCACAGAGGAACAGCTTTGATGCAGCTCCCGACAGGGCTTCAAACGCTGGCGTGTCGATGATGCGGTGCGGGATCATACTAAAGCCCTTGGTCTCGTAGCTGTAGGCGCGATCGACAATTTCTTGCACCTCCTCGTCGGGCAGCGGTTCAGACGTATGGGCGGCGTTGATCTTGGCGATGCGTTTCGCTGCCTCGCCTTTTGGAACGCCACCGTGTTTGAGACCGGCAGTAGACTTGAACAGGTATGTGTTCCGTTCTCCCACAGCGATGACAGGACTGATGCCGAAGGCATCAACAAACTCCTGAACCGGAATGGCCGGGCTGTCGTCGAGGCGGAGTATGCGACTCTTATACGGTTGCTGCTTGTTATGGACAAAGCCAGGCAGCCGCATCACTCGGCACAGGTCCTTTACGCTGCGGTCGGCATCGAACATTTTTGCGAGCTGTTCCTGCAGATGCGAGAAGCTCTCCAGCGGGACACCGTCGACCAGCCAGAAGGCATGCCAGCGACCAGGCGACGTTTCAGTGACCATGTGCGGCGCGATCGGTCCGTTCAGGACGGGTTCGAGCGAGGCGCCATCGAGATCAACGAACAGTGCGCGCACGGCGCTGACGTTCGCCCGCTTGCGCCCCTTGCCATCACCAGCATTGACCATGACGAAGATGCCGCCCCCTTGTTCGTTCAGTTTCGTCAGCGTCGCGGCATGAGCGGTCAACGTCCCGTGCAAGATCTTGTTCAGATGGGGGCGCTTTTCCGAGCGGTCATCGAAGACCTGGAAAGTGTAGGCGCTTCCTCGCGCGAGAAGATCGAGGAAGCGCTGAGCGTCAGTCAAGTCGACCGACGCCCGGGGGCAGGAGAGGTTAATCTCGTCCGACATGGCCTGATTAGTCGACGACAGCATCCGTCAGGACGGACTGCGGTGCCGACGCCGACTGCACCGTAGCGGCGCTCTCAGCCGGTTCCATCAGCACGTCGCCGGCACGATCATCGATGCTGAAGTCCAGCTGTTGTTGCCGGCAATCTCTCTGACCCTGCGGCTCTTGGCGCTGAACCTGCACATCGTTTTCCTTTTCCAGGATGGCGATGCGGATGTTCAGTTTCATGCACACCACGGTCAGACGCTGGACCTCGGCCTGGGCTTCGGCCAGCTGCTTTTCGATCTCGGTGTCCTTTCCCGCCTTGGTC
>NZ_JBFUDR010000489.1:0-3101 GCF_056404615.1 Massilia sp. P2_C2
GTCCGGCGGTCCGGCGACCCGGCGGCCTCAGAACAAATCCATCTGCGCCGCCGCCGCACTGGCCGGCTTGACGATGGTCTTCGGCACCACGAGCGGCCGCCGGAATTGCGAAGGATCGCAGGTATTGAAGCGGCTCATGCGCCCCTCCAGCCCGAGGCGCTTGACGGCCTTGGTGAAGCGCTGGCGGATCAGGTCGGCCCACACGCCTTCGCCCGTCATGCGCTTGCTGAAGTCGCTGTCGTAGTCCTTGCCGCCGCGCATGTCGCGGATGCGGTTCATCACGCGCTGGGCACGGTCCGGGAAATGGGCGTGCAGCCATTGCTGGAACAGCGGGTTCACCTCCCACGGCATGCGCAGCACCGTGTAGTGGGCGCCGACGGCGCCGGCGTCCTTCGCGGCTTCCAGGATGCGCTCGATTTCCGGTTCCGTGACGAACGGGATGATCGGCGCCACGCTCACGCTGACGGGGATACCGGCCTCGGTCAGGGTGCGGATCGCGCGCAGGCGGCGCGCAGGCGCGGCCGCGCGTGGCTCGAGCGTGCGCGAGATCTCGCCGTCCAGCGTGGTCAGCGTGATGGCGGCGCAGGCCAGGCCCTTCTCGGCCATCGGCGCAATCAGGTCGATGTCGCGCTCGATCAGCGCCGATTTCGTGATCAGGCCATACGGGTGATTGCACTCGCCCAGCACTTCCAGCACGTCGCGCGTGAGGCGGCGTTCCCGTTCGCAGGGTTGATAGGCGTCCGTGTTGACGCCGATGGCGATGTTTTCCGGCACGTAACCCGGGCGCGCCAGTTCACGGCGCAGCAAATCGGCCGCGTTCACCTTGGCGAAGATGCGGCTTTCGAAGTCGAGGCCGGGCGACAGGCCCAGGTAGGCGTGCGTGGGGCGCGCAAAGCAATAGATGCAACCATGCTCGCAGCCGCGGTACGGGTTCAGCGAGACGCTGAACGGGATGTCCGGCGACGTGTTGCGGCTGAGGATGGACTTGGCGATCTCGTCCGTGACGATCGTCTTCAGGGGCGCCGGTGCCTCGTCCTTCGGTCCCGGCACGGTCCAGCCGTCGTCGAAACGTTCGCGGCCGTTCACTTCGTAGCGGCCCTGGAGGTTGGAGACGGCGCCGCGCCCCTTGATGGGCCCATTGAGAGGGACGACCTCGGCGGACTTTTGCGGGAACGGCAACACCACCTGGCTGACCGCCCGACTTGCGTTTGCTTTGACCCGATTCACACGGCGCTCCTTAAGTACTGTATGTTTATACAGTATAGTACGCCGATGTCAGGATGGGTTCAAGCGGTGAAAAAGAGCGGCTTGTTGTTGCACAAAACCGTCAAACGCCTGCAGCAGAGGGCGGTATTGCCCGGTGTCACCCTCCAGCTGGGCCAGCGCGACGGCAGCCGCTTCCAGCGTGGACAACTGGTGCGGCGCGTGCGCCTTGCGAATCCGATAAGCCGATGCGGGCACGTCGTGCAGCGCCAGGCGCGGCAGCATCCGCAGTCCCGGATTCAGATACAACATCTTGCGGCTCTTGCGCCACGTGGCGTCCAGCACGACGAGCCGCAACCGCGCCGGTTGCGCCAGCAGAGCGGCATCGAGGACGGGCGCGGGCGCTTCGCCCGGCGTCTCCGGGTACAGCAGCAGCGGCACGCGCCCATCCGCATGCAGCAGCGCGTGCAGCGCGGCGCCGTCGAACGCCTCGCCGACCTCGAGCCGGCTGCCCGCCACGCACAGGTGCAGCAGGCGCGCGCTGTTCTTGGCGTTGCGCACCTCGAGCGGATGTTGCAGGATCAACAGGTCGGCGCGGCTGGACAGCGGCCGCACCCAGCGGCAGATGCAGGCGCTCTGCGCGCGCAGGCAGATGGCGCAGGTCGCGCGCCGCGGTGGAGAAGATAAAACGGTCATGGGCGGCGATTGTAACGCCGCCCGTCACGAGACGATCACTGGCTGCCCATGCGCTTGCCCGCCTGCGGCGCATCCGGCGCCGTCACCGGCGCGTCCGGCCGCAGCGTCTTCAGCGCGCGGCTCCACGCGACCACCTGGTCGAGCATCGCGTCGACGGAGCGCTCGTGGTGCTCGGCGGGATTGAACGTCGTGTAATTCTCGAAGTCGGTGCGTAGCGACAGCATCACCTGCGCGCGCACGTCGGCGACCATCAGCTCGCCCATCACGAGCCGCAGGTTCTCGATGGCGCGCGCGCCGCCCGCACTGCCGTAGCCGACGAAGCCGGCGGCCTTGTTGTTCCATTCCTTGTACAGGAAATCGATGGCGTTCTTCAGCGCGCCGGACGTGCCGTGGTTGTACTCGGGCGTGACGAACACGAAGCCGTCGAAGCCGGCGATGGCCGCGGCCCACGCCTGCGTGTGCGGCTGCGCGTACTGGCCCTGCGATGGCGGCACCGGTTCGTCCAGCAGCGGCAGGTTGAAGTCCTGGATGTCGACCAGCTCGAACACGGCGTCGGCGCGCATGCCGGCGATGTCCAGCACCCAGCGCGCCACGTCCGGCGCCCTGCGGCCCGGCCGGGTGCTCCCGACGATGATTCCGATCTTGATCATGTGCCCCTCCTTTGCGTTGTCGTGTCGATCGATTACCCGCCCGGCGTCCAGCCGCCGCCCAGCGCGCGGTACAGGTCGACGTGCGCCTGCAGCCAGCTCGCGCGCAGCTGCAGCACGGTGGTCTCGGCACTGAAGGCGTTGCGCTGGGCGTCCAGCTCTTCCAGGTAAGACGAATAGCCGTTGCGGTAACGGTTGTGGGCGATGCGCAGGACTTCCCGCGTTGCCACGCGCCGTGCCTCGGCCTCGTCGAGCTGTTCGCGCAGGCGCTGCACGGCCGTCAACGCGTTCTCCGTGTCGGCGAAGGCGTTGCGCACGGCGGCTTCGTACGCGAACACGGCGCGGTCGCGCAGCGAGGCGCCGACCTCGGCCTGGGCGCGCAGCCGGCCGGCGTCGAACAGCGGCGCGAGGATGCTGCCGCCCACGCTCCACAGCTCCGTCGGCGACGACAGCAGCGTGGGCAAGTCGTGCGCATAGGCGCCCAGCGACGCCGTCAGGCGCAGCGACGGCAGCATCTGGTCGCGCGCGGCCGCGAGGCTGGCATCGGCCGCGGCC
>NZ_JBFUDR010000490.1:0-3096 GCF_056404615.1 Massilia sp. P2_C2
GGACGGACAGAATCTGCTGTCCGATCGGCAATAACGGGTCTGGTTATTGTGTTACAGAATTAATTGGCGTGCTGCAACAGCAATGAGTTTCTGTCAGACGATGCCGCAAATAATGCGGTTGAAAGTCCCGATTCAGGCCCCCGGTGCGTGCGTGGCGACCGTCCTGGCTTGCAGTTGCGCTTCGTAGTCGGGATCGATCGTGTTCATCCAGCGGTCCCAGAACAGGGAATACCAGCCGAAGTTATAGCGCGCCCGCGCATGGTGGATGTTGTGCGCGACCGAGGTATTGATCCAGCGCCCGAACCAGTGCCTGCCCCAGCTCGCCGGCAGGATTTCATGGCCCAGGTGGCCGTACACGGCATAGGCCGTGTTCACCCAAGTGAAAATGAGGTACGCCACGACGTGCTTGGGCACGAAGAACAGGATCAGGATCGATCCGCCGGCATCGACCACCGCTTCCAGCGGGTTGATGGAATACGTGGTCAAGGGATTCGGATTCGTCGACAGGTGATGCGTGCGGTGGAAAAAACGGAACAGCGCCCGATGATGCATGAGCCGGTGCGTCCAATAAAAATACTAAGATTTCGGAAAGTAGTTTCACATTCTCTCATAGGGAAAACGGCCCACTACAATGAAATTACTTTCGAGAATGTTAGTAAGTGTCCTGGACGCCCATCATGATCAGGAGACTGAGGACGAAATACGGCCAGCCATAATCAGCGACGTGTGCATAAAAGAAACGATGTGATTTCCCGCTAGCCAGCATGATGACGATCGACACCAGCGCGAATACGAGAATGCTGGTCGCCGAATAAAGCATTTCGCGCGCCAGTTGACTGCGGCCGATAGGCTTGGACTGCAGGCGCACCTGGCGCCCGCAGTCGGCCTTGTAAACGTGGGCTGACCCGCGTAAACTGGGCCGCATGCCCGACGCCTCCCACCTGCCCGACGATATCGACGCCTTGAAAGCGATGCTGCTGGCACGTGAGGCGGCGTTGCAGGCCAGCGAAGCGCGCGTGGCGCACCTGTCGGCCGAACTATCGACGCGTACCGCCGAGATCGAGCATTTGAAGCTGGTGCTGGCCAAGCTCAAGCGCATGCAATTCGGCCGCCGCTCCGAGAAGCTCGACCAGCAAATCGAGCAACTGGAACTCAAGCTGGAAGACCTGGAAGCCGAGGAGGCGGTGGCCGAAGCAAAGGCGCCGGTAGACGTCGCACCGCGCAAGAAGGCCGAGCGCAAACCGCTGCCTGCCGACYTGCCGCGCGAGGAACGGGTGCTGCGTCCGGCTCTGGATGCCTGCCCGGACTGCAACGGCAAACTCGCACCSCTGGGCGARGACGTGTCGGAACAGCTGGAGTTTGTGCCGGCCAGTTTCCGCGTCATCCGCCATGTGCGTCCCAAGCTGGCGTGTGCCTGCTGCGACCGCATCGTACAGGCYCCGGCGGCCAGCCGGCCCATCGARCGGGGACTACCCGGRCCYGGGTTGCTGGCCCATGTGCTGGTAGCGAAGTACGCCGACCATCTACCGCTGTACCGCCAGAGCGTGATCTACGCACGCGAGGGCGTGGAGCTGGAGCGCTCCCTGCTTGCCAGCTGGGTGGGTGCGGCCAGCACGCTGCTGCGACCGCTGGGGGAGGCCTTGCGCCGCCACGTCTTCGCCGCCGCCAAACTGCACGCCGACGACACGCCGCTGCCGGTGCTTGCACCGGGCAACGGCAAGACGCGTACGGCCCGCCTGTGGACCTACGTGCGCGACGACCGCGCCAGCGGCGCCACCGAACCGCCCGCCGTGTGGTTTGCGTACTCGCCCGACCGCAAGGGCGAACATCCGCAAGCGCACCTGGCCCGCTTTACCGGCGTGCTGCAGGCCGATGCGTATGCCGGCTTCAACGCCATTTACGACAGCGGGCGCGTCGTCGAAGCAGCCTGCTGGGCCCACGCCCGGCGCAAGTTTTACGACCTGCATGCGGCCCGCCCATCGCCCCTGACCACCGAGGCATTGCGCCGCATCGGCGAGCTGTACGCCATCGAAGAGGCTATCCGGGGCAAACCACCGGACGAGCGCCGCGCCGAACGGCGGGCGCGAGCCAGACCGCTGCTTGACGACCTGGAGCGCTGGCTACAGGCCACACTTGCGACGCTCTCGCGCAAATCGGACACGGCGGCGGCGATCCTGTACGCGCTCAAATTGTGGCCGGCCCTGGCCCGCTATGCCGACGACGGGCGTATCGAGATCGACAACTCGGCCGCCGAACGGGCCTTGCGCGGCGTCGCCCTGGGCCGCCGCAACTTCCTGTTTGCCGGCGCCGACAGCGGCGGCGAGCGCGCGGCCGCCATGTATGGGCTCATTGGAACGGCCAGGCTGAACGGTATCGACCCCGAAGCCTGGTTGCGCCATGTGCTGACGCATATCGCCGACTATCCCGTGAATCGCGTCGACGACTTCCTCCCCTGGAACTGTGCCGCCAAACTGGCCGGCTGAACTCCGCTTCCCAGCGGTGTGACAAGCATCATCTCGTATCAGCTTCGGTAACTCAACACGGTGCTGGGACGACGCTTACGCAGAGAGCGGGAATCCTTATGCAGCGCCGGCGTTCGACCTGGCGATCGAGACTAGCCTAAGACAGAGGACCATGTTCGGACTCCAGTGAGAGTGGGTGGATCTTGGGAAGCGGTTGATCCGGATTCCGCTCTCCGCCCGGGGAGCTGAGAATAGGGGAGTGCCGGCGGCGCTGCCATTATCGACCAAGGCTCATGCTGCTGTCACTCCATCCAGTGGACGGGTCCGGGGCCCTGCAGGCGGAACCATCTGGCCCAGTCCTCAACACCACGCAAAACGCGGTTCGGTGCACTGGCATCAAGAACCTTCGTTGGCACGACCTCCGGCACGAGGCCGCGTCTCGCCTTTTTAAGAAAGGGCTCCATCCTTTCGAGGTGGCCAGTATTACCGGTCACAAAAGTATGCAGATGGTCAAGCGCTATACGCACCTCAAACCTGAGACCCTCGTATCCAAGTTGGGATGAGCGTAGCTACTCTGGCGATCTGTGGATCGCATCGTCGCTGGCCGGGACGACCGGCCAAGACGCTCCTACGT
>NZ_JBFUDR010000491.1:0-3091 GCF_056404615.1 Massilia sp. P2_C2
AGCGCTGACAGCGATACCAAGACACGCCCCTGGCGGAGCAGGCCTTTCCGGCTTGCGGCGTTGATGGTGTCGTTCGCATGCGTCACGGTAGTGATCACGGCGTTTCTGCAACTGAGCCTCGTCGACCACTTCGCCTTTCGCCACGCCACCGATGAGGCTGGGTTGCGGCTGGAACAACTGTCCTGGCAGATGCGCGATTCCCTCGACCGGACAATGGACCAGGCTGTCCGCGACGTTACGCTGCTGTCGAGCTTGTCGGACGTCCGCACCCCCACCAATCCGGCTGCGCTCAGACACGTCCTCGAGAACTTTCAGCATGATTTTCCCGACTATGCGTGGATCGGCATCGCCAGGGCGGATGGGCGCGTGCTGGCCGCGACGGGCGGATTGCTGGAGAATCGCGATGTCACGGCGCGTCCCTGGTTCCACGCCGGGCAGTTGAACGTGGTCGCGGAGGATTACCACCCGGCCACCATGCTGGGTAGTCTGCTGCCGCGTACGCCCGATCCATGGCGCTTTGTCGACGTGGCCGGACCGGTGCAGAATCCGGACGGTACATTTCGCGGTGTTCTCGCGATTCACCTGAGCTGGAAATGGGTGCGCACGCTGGCTACGAACCTGCTGACGCCTGCGTTGCGCGGCACCGGCGCCGAAATCATCGTCGTGCGTAACGATGGCGTCGTGCTGCTCGGGCCGCAGGATATCCTCGAGAAGCCAGTCTCGACCGAGAGCATGCGCCGTGCTTTCGAAGGCGGGACGGGCGCCGTCAAGGAGCGCTGGCCCGACGGCCGCATGTACATGACGGGGTATAGCCAGACCGGGCGCGGCCGTGATCGTGCCGGCCTGCGCTGGGCGGTGCTTGTGCGCCAGACCGAAACCGCGGCGATGGCGACGGCGCATGACCTGGAACGGCGCGCCTTGTGGCTGTGTCTTGGACTCGGCACCATGCTCGCGGGCGCCGCAACATGGCTGGCGCGGCGCATTGCGGCGCCGCTCAAGGTGCTGAGCGCTGCCATCGAAAACATTGCTCATGCGCCCGGCACGCAGGCCAGGATACCGGAAGTGAACGGGTTCCACGAGGTTCGGGTCTTGTCCGTCGCGATGCGGGATCTCATCGCCAGCGAACGCCGGCACCGTGATGCGCTGGAGCGGATGAACGCGCAACTCGAGGATGCCGTGGCCGCGCGCACGGCCGAGTTGCAGGAATTACTGATGCGTGACGTGTTGACCGGTCTCCCGAACCGGCGTGCGCTGATGCAGATGTTGCCCGAGGCAATGGCACGGGCGGCACGCCTGGACCGTCCATGCGCGGTCCTGTTCGTCGACATGGATGGGTTCAAGCTCGTCAATGATACGCACGGCCATGAAGAAGGCGACGAATTGCTGCGCCAGTTCGGCATGCGTCTGCTGAACGGCATCCGAGAGACGGACATGGCTGCCCGGCTGGCCGGCGACGAATTCGTGGTCGTGCTCGAACTATTGAGCGATGCGCAGGACGCGGAGAACAAGGCGCATGTCTTGCTCGACCAGTTGTCCCGGCCTTATACGCTGGCCGGCATCAGTGTGCAGATGGGCGCGAGCATCGGTGTGGCTCTGCAGTTGCCGCGTGAGGCGCAAGACCCGGCCCGCCTGCTGGCACGCGCCGACCAGGCGATGTATGAAGCCAAGCGCAAGGGCAAGGGCCGCGTCGCGCTGCTGGCGGCCGAACTGGCGCGGGAACCGTCCTGACCTGACGGGCTCAGACGCCCCAGAGTACGTCGGCCTGATGATCGCGCGCGGCGCGCAGCATTTCGAGCAACGGGAAGGCACGGGTGGAGAAGGTCACGACTTCGATCGCCTCATGCTCCGCGTCTTCGACGTCGCCGTGATGCGCTTTCACGTCCTGTTCCATTTCGTCCGTGACCTGGCTCTTGCGGCTTTCCTCGATCTCGTTTTCCAGCAGCTTGACGGCCTGCGGGGCTTCCTCGGCGGTAATCACGCCGCGTTCACTGTCCTTGTGCAAGAGGTCGAGGATACGCTTGGCGTGATCCTGGTACATCATGACGTTCGGATAAGCCTTGGATTTGAAAGTAATTAACATAGTTGCCTCGTCCAATCGTTAGTAATCAAAAGATAACACGTCTCGCAGCGGAGGGTCGTGCGCTGCCTCTCACAAGGGGCGCCGCCGCTGCAACCGGGCGAACCGCAGCATGCCGAGCCCACCAGCCAGCGCCAGCGCGGCCAGCGGGAGCATCCATGCCGTGTTCTCTCCATCCAGCGCGACCAGCGCCCAGCTGAGTCCGGCCCAGCAAAGGCTATTTATCAATTCCAACATGGTGCACAGAAAGTTCCCTTTTCCGCGCATCTTGAAATCGCTGCGCGGCGCCGGCCGGCCGGTCCACAGTACGATCAGACCCGTGCTCAGCACGCCGGCGGAGACCGTGAAGGCGACCAGCAGCCCGGCCAGCGGCGCATGTACGGTCAGCCACAGCAGCGGCAGCGCGACGATCAGCAGGGCAGGCATCGTCGCGGCGGCCAGCTTGGCCAACTGCAACGTGCGCCATGTTGCCGGTGCCGACAGCAGCAGATCGGGCGCATCTTCAGCCGAAAGCATGATCCACGCCAGACTGCCCGTCAGCGAACAGCACAACATCGTGAGGCCGGCGCCGAGGGCGGGGCCGGCCGTGTCGTTGCGCAAGATAAGGATCAGCAATGGCAGGAGATAGATCAACTGCAACAGCACCTGTGCGATGAGGTGCGGGTCGCGCGCGATCAGGCGCCATTCCTTGACGACGACGGTATCGAACAGGCTGCGGCGAAAGTGAAAGCGCAGCGCGCCGGCGGGACGGGCCCGTACCCGGTCCGTGCTCGCCGCCTGCTGCAATCCATGGACGAAGAAGCGATGCGTGCGGCCCAGCGTCAGCGCGAACGCGAGCCCGGCCAGCAGCACGGCGCCCAGCAGCGGGGTCGGCGCACCCAGAAGCGCACGGCCGGGCAGCCATAGCGCGCTGTCGGGGCTGGCCAGGTGCGGGCCGAGGAGGCGGCCCAAAACCTCGCGTGCGCCATCGCTGCCGTTATGCGCCAGCGAGGACAGTTGCGACAGTATGAACAG
>NZ_JBFUDR010000492.1:0-3084 GCF_056404615.1 Massilia sp. P2_C2
GCAGCAGTGGGAACTGGTTCAGGCTCGCATGCCAGGCATACGCGGCCAGCAGCGCGATGGACAACGCCAGCATCAGGCCGGCGGTTATCGGGTCGAGCGTGTGCTCGCCGAACACTTCCAGCAGCCACGACAGGATCGCCGTGCCCGAGCTGAACAGGATCAGCCCGATCACGTCCAGYGGGCGCGGGTCGGCGCCGCGGTAGTCCGGCATGTGGCGCCAGACGAAGTACAGCGCGAGCAGGCCGACCGGCACGTTGACGAAGAAGATCGCGCGCCATGAGGTCCAGTGAACGATCAGGCCGCCGACGGTCGGGCCGAGCAGCGGGCCGATCAGCGCCGGCAGGATCACGAAGCTCATTGCGCCGAGCAACTCGTCCTTGGGAAACGTGCGGATGATGGACAGCCGCCCCACCGGCATCATCATCGCCCCGCCGAGACCCTGCAGCAGCCGGGCCGCCACCATCATCGGCGCATTCAGCGACAGCCCGCACAGCACCGACGCCAGCGTGAAGATCGCGATCGCGGTGCCGAACACGCGCTTGGTGCCGAAGCGGTCGGCCATCCAGCCGCTCACCGGGATGCCCACGGCCAGGCTGAGGATATAACTGGTGACGACGGATTTGAGGCTGAGCGGCGTAACTTGCAGGCTGGCCGCGATGCTGGGAACGGCAGTGTTGACGATGGTGGCGTCGAGCTGCTCCATGAACAGGGCAGTGGCCACCAGCCAGGGGAGGTAAGTCTTGACGTTGGCGTTGGTATCGCTCATCGGGATCATCAATCGCGACGCACGGGGCAGGCGTCGCCCGTCCCGATTGTCACATAAATCTCATCACCCCGACTTGTACCGGACACCCGAGAAMATTCGGGGTCAGAGCACATTTTTAAGCAAATTCGGGGTCAGAGCGATTTTTTGAACAATGGTTCGCGGGCCAGCGTACACGGCGACCACCAGACCAGAACAACAACGTCGAAGCCGGGGCGCCGCCKCCGCAGGCACCGTGTGCTTGACGATGTCTACGAAACCTTGCGCGAAAAAGTGCTCTGACCCCGAATTTTGCGGGAAAAGTGCTCTGACCCCGAATTTATGTGGATCAGTAGTGGTACGCGGCCTTCAGCATGAACAGATTGACGCCGCCGTTCGGATGCTTGATCCCGCCGTTCGAATAATGCTGCAGGCGCGCGCCGATTTCCCATTTATTGTCGAACACATAGCCGACGCCGACGTGGTCGGCGAATTCGAATGCGGTCGACAGTTGGCGATGCGTGTTGCGGTACACGCTGGAGAACAGGCTGACGCCGATGCCGGCATCGGCGTACAAGCCGAGCTTGTCGGCGGACTCCCAGCGAAATACCGGCGTCAGGCCGACGACGGCCAGGTTCTTGCGGTTGCCCGGCTGGTCCAGCCACTGGTTGGCGCGCCAGTAGGCGATGTTGGCATCCCAGTAGCCGTTCAGGTGGTAGCCGCCGGTGGCGAACCAGTCCTTGTTCCAATCTTTTTGCGCCGCGAGGCGCAGGACCTGCACGTGTTCACCACCGCCGGCTTCGATGGATGCCGAATCCATCAGGCCGGCGGCGGCCTGACCCGCTTGCGCGACCGACAATGCGGCCAGGGCCGCCAGGGAGCTGAAAATCTTTTTCATTGGGAACCTTGTGTGTGTAAAAGTGAAGCCGTGCAAGCGTAACGGCCGCAGTCAAACCACTATTGTAGCGGGGTCGGTGGCGGCACGTGGTCGGGCTGTCAATTGCTAAAATGGGATGCATCTTCAATCCAGAGGGAACAATGACTTTACCGACAGTGGCATTGCTCGGCATCGGCCTGATGGGTAGGCCGATGGCGACGCGGCTGGCCCAGGCCGGCTATCCGCTGCGCGTGTGGAACCGCACGGCAGCCAAGGCCGAGGCGCTCGCCGCGACGGGCGCCCAGCCCTGCGTCGACCTGCACGACGCCGTGCGCGGGGCCGATATCGTGATCTCGATCCTGGAGGCGGGTCCGATCGTGGACCAGGTCATCGACGCCGCCATCCCGGCACTGACGCAAAATACCTTGTGGATCGACATGAGTTCCACGCGCCAGGACGAGGCCCTGGCCTGCGCCGCGCGTTTACAGCAAGCCGGCTGCCGCTTCATCGACGCGCCCGTGTCGGGCGGCGTGGGCGGCGCGGAGGCGGGCCAGCTCGCCATCATGGCCGGCGCCGCGGCGGACGACTACGCGCAGGCCGAACCGGTGCTGCGCGTGCTCGGCAGCCCGAAAGCCGTCGGCCCCGTCGGCAGCGGCCAGGTGGCCAAGCTGTGCAACCAGTTGATCGTCGGCGCCACGATCAATGTCGTGGCGGAAGCGTTGCTGCTGGCGCAGGCGGCCGGTGCTGATCCGGCTGCCGTGCGMGAGGCCATCCGCGGCGGTTTCGCCGGCAGCCGCGTGCTCGAGGTACATGGCCAGCGCATGCTCGAGCGGAACTTCCTGCCGGGCGGGCAAGTGAAAACGCAGTTGAAGGACCAGCACAACATCCTCGCCGCGGCCGGCAGCGCCGGCGTCACGCTGCCGGTCACGGAACTGGTGACGCGGCAGTACGAATCCATCGTGTCCGACCTGCCGGCGGCCGATCACGCGGCGGCGCTGATTGCGCTGGAGCGGATGAATCCCGGGAAGCGCCTGACGGACGGGCCCGACCGCTTACCGGAGCCCGCGCCGTAACGCGTTACTAACCTTCTAGAAAGTAATGTTAGTTCGTAATATAATGCTTGCATGAAATGCAAACGAACTTCTGACGGGCGAAAACTGGATCACCACTCGCTTCAGGTGATGCGCCAGCAGGCGATCAAAGCGGTGCGCGAAGRCCAGTCGGTGGCGAACGTCGCGGCCGCTTATGGTGTGAACGCCACCACGGTGTTCCGATGGCTGGCGAAATTTGCCGATGGGGGCCAAAACGCACTGCTGGCCAAGCCGATTCCGGGCCGCCCTCCCAAGGTCAGCACCGAGGAGATGCGCTGGATTGCCTTGGCGGTGAAGGACAATACGCCGCAGCAGTTCAAGTTCGAATTCGGGCTGTGGACGTTGCCGCTGATGCGTGAAGTGATCAACCGCCA
>NZ_JBFUDR010000493.1:0-3071 GCF_056404615.1 Massilia sp. P2_C2
CACAAAAAGGTTCGCGCATGCCTGCCTGTTCGCGCTTGCCGTCGGCAGCGCCGTTCCCTCGTTCGCCGTGCCGCTGATGGACATGCGCGTCGACGATCTGCTGTTCATGTCCGCCGACGTGAAAAAATCCCTGAACCTGACGCCCAACCAGCAGACGTTGTGGAACCAGGTCGAGGGCCGGTCGCGGGCTATCCTGCGCGAGCGCCAGCGCCGGCGCGAGGCGTTGCAGGAGCAGGCCAAGACGATGGTGGCCAGGCCCGACGTCGAATTGCGCGACCTGAACCGGGCCATCGACGCGGAAAGCGCGGCGACGGCCACCGAAGACAAGCAGTTGCGCGAAGCGTGGCTGGAAGTGAACGATGCGCTCGACGACAAACAGCGTGCCCAGGTGGCAGCCTTTGTCGGCGAACAATTGATGCGCGTGGTGCCGGACGGGCATGGCGGCGGCGAGCACGGCGGTGAACATGGCGGCCAACGCGGCAGTGGTGGAGGACGCATGGGCGGTCACGGCCGCGGTGGCATGGGCGGAGGCGGCATGGGCGGCCCCGGCGGTGCGTCGATCAATCTCGGCGGCTGAATAGGCGAGGTCGTCGCTTTTTCGCCCGATGCCGTGTATCGTAAAGTAAAAATCTGCCGCTCTTCGCTGGATAGCCTATCCTTCCCCGCTAGAATTGGTTTTATCTAGGCAGCAACCGATAACAACGATAGTCATGAGTAAACTGATCCCGATCGCCTGCCTGGCTCTGCTGGGCACGGCGGGACCTGCACTGGCCCAGTCCGGCCAGACCCCTCCCCAGACGAACGATTCCCCGACCTCCGGCAAGGTCCAGCAGGTGACCGTGAACGGCACGCGCGCGGACGACACCGAGACGCGTCGCCTGTCGACGGCGGCGAAGTCGGTGTACGGACGCGAAGAGCTCGACCGCAATGGCGACACGAGCATCAGCGAAGTCCTCAAGCGCCTGCCGGGCGTGACCCTCGGCGGGCCGCCGGGCCGCGGTGGTGGCGGCGTGCGCATGCGCGGCCTCGGTAATGGCTACACGCAGATGCTCGTCAACGGCGAGCGTCCGCCGCCGGGCTTTTCGCTGGAAGCGCTGGCGCCGGACCAGGTCGAGCGCATCGAGGTGATGCGTGGACCCGTGGCCGAGCACAGTACCCAGGCCATCGCCGGCACGATCAACATCGTCCTGCGCGAGGGTTATCGGCAGAAGGACGTGCAGCTGCGCGTGGCGGACAGCATCGAGCAGGGCCGCCATGGCGTGAACGTGGGCGTCGTCGTGCCGGGCCAGGCGGGCAGCCTGTCGTGGAACCTGACGGGCGCCGTCAACCAGGCGCGCCAGCACAATGACAGCGACACTATCAACCTGAACACGCTGAAGGACACGCTAAACAACGGCGGCACCGTGCAACGCGAGCAGCGCATCCACGACGAGGGCGGCGGCGTCAACGACTCGCTGTTCCTCACGCCGCGCTTCGCGTACAAGTTTGCGAACGGCGATACGCTGACGTTTCAACCGTTCCTCGTCGCGAACCGCAACCGCAGCGGCGGCGACAGCCGGCTCGATCAACCCATCGGCACGATCGCACCGGAATACGCGCACCAGCGCTCCGACTCGACGTCCAATTCGACCTTCCTGCGCGGCTTCGGCAACTGGTTGCACCGCATGGACGGCGGCGCGCGCCTGGAAGTGAAATTCGGCTTCGCCGGCGGCAGGAGCAGCAGCGACGTCCTGCGCAACACGTTCGACGCCGCGGGCGCGCCATTGCGGCGCTACGTCGATGCCGACAGCACGCGCGACGGCAGCCTGAACACGGGCGGCAAGTATACGCGCCCGATGGGCAAAGGCCATCTGTTCGCGGCCGGCTGGGAAATCGAGGGCGGGCACCGCAGCCAGGAACACGTGGCGGCCGGCGATTCGGCGGCGCTGTTCGACGACGATGGCGCCTCGCTGGCGGCCGATTCGCGCCGCGTCGCCGCGTTCGTGCAGGACGAGTGGGACGTGACGCCGCAGTTTTCGACTTACCTCGGCCTGCGCTGGGAAGGCATCCGCATCACGAGCGACCAGACGGCGGCCGGCCGCGGCGAGATCAAAAACATGTCGAAGGTCTGGAGTCCCGTGCTGCACGGCGTGTGGCGCATCCCCGAACACGATAAAGATCAGGTGCGTGCCAGCGTGACGCGCAGCTATAAGGCGCCGGCACTGAACGACCTGATCGCCGTGCCGACGATCTCCACGTACAACGACGCCACGCGTCCGGACCGCACCGGCAACCCGAACCTGAAGCCGGAACTGGCGACGGGACTCGACGTCGCCTACGAGCACTATGTCGGCAAGAGCGGCATCGTGTCCGCCAGCGCATTCACCCGCAACATCGACGACCTGCAGCGCCGCACGACGGTGCTGGCGCAGACGGCGTCCGGGCCGCGCTGGGTGTCCACGCCGATCAACATCGGCAAGGCGCGGACGAAAGGCATCGAACTGGAAGCGAAGTTCCCGCTCACCGACGTCTACGCGGGCGCGCCGAACGTCGACGTGCGCACGAACTACAGCCGCTACTGGTCGGACGTGGAGGGCATTCCGGGCCCGAACAACCGCCTCGACCAGCAGCCGAAGCAGACCGCCAACGTGGGCGCGGACTGGCGCCTGAAAGGCATGCCGCTGACCGTCGGCGGCGGCTTGAACTGGACCCCGGCCACGCTCGTGCAGACCACCGTCAACGAGACCGCGTACACGGGCATGAAGCGCCAGTTCGACTTTTACGGTTTGTACAAGCTGAACGCGAGCGCGCAGCTGCGCCTGTCCGCGAACAACCTCGATCCGCGCCTCTACGACAGCGCGCGCAGCGTCGACACGGGCACCCTCGTGCAGAGCGCTGCGACGGCGACCCGGACCTATACCACTTTCGGCATCCGCTACGAAACCAAGTTGTGAGATGCACCAATGGCCCGGCGTTGGCAAACCGGGCCGTGTTACATTCGCCGCCGGCCACAAGCCGCTTTTCTCGCGCCGCTAAGAACCTATCTCGGTAGGCGCGAACTGGTAGGGTGGGCACCCCGTGCCCACCAAATG